>JACCQS010000313.1 GCA_013814015.1 Geodermatophilaceae bacterium
CCGCCAACCCGAGCCGTCCCCTGGGCCTAGCCATCCACTCCGGATCGATCTGGCGCAGCATCGCCTCGGTGTCGAGCATCAGCCTCATCGATGAGCCCAGTGCAGCCTCGGCATGCGGTTGCGTCTCGGAGCCGGGCTCGAAGTCCAGGCCAAGCCGAGAGTAGAAGGCAATGGCCACCGCCATGTCCGAGACGGCAACTCCGATTGCGTCGATCTGCGGTCTGGTCATGATTGCCGAGCCTCCGCTGAGCTGCGGTCTGAAGGGGTTAGCGCTCAGAACCGTTCAGCCGACCGGTGAAGGAGGCCGAGGCGCGTGGATCGGATGTCTCGCTGCCGATCCGGGACTTGACCGCTCCAACGACATTCTCAGCGCGAGCCTGAACCAACCCGGCCGCCTCCTGCACAGCTGGATTGTCACGCACCTGTCGCCAGGAACGGAGCAACTGCTCGTAGCGCTGCCGGCCGGCCCTGCTGCCGAGTACGTAGCCGACGCCGAGACCGAGTACGAACGAGAACTTCATCATCGGCCAAACTTACAACGTATTACGCCATTCCGTCCGGGTCCCGGCTCAAGAAAAGGACGCAGTCCCGGTGCGGTAACCTTGCCGACGCGACGGCGACGCAAGCGCCCAGCGCCGTTCTTCCCCTGTAGCTCAATTGGCAGAGCACGCGACTGTTAATCGCGGGGTTGTTGGTTCGAGTCCAACCGGGGGAGCCCTTAACTTAAGCTCGCTGGCGGGGCGGTAGCTCAGTCGGTCAGAGCAAAGGACTCATAATCCTTCGGTCCTGGGTTCAAGTCCCAGTCGCCCCACATGAGGTTCGCCAACCGCATGGACGCCGGGCGGCGCCTTGGCGCGGCGCTGGAGCACCTTCGAGGTGAGGACCTTGTCATCTGCGGTCTGCCGCGCGGCGGTGTGCCGGTGGCCTACGAGGTCGCCATTGCCCTGGGCGCACCGTTGGACGTCATCGTGGTCCGCAAACTCGGCTTTCCCGGTCAGCCCGAACTGGCCATGGGCGCCGTCGGTGAGGCAGGCGCGCGATTCGTCGACGAGACCACGGTTGCGCTGTCCGGCCTGACCAGCATCGAGCTCGCCGAACTGGAGCGGCTCGCAGGCGGGGAGGTGCAGCGCAAAGCACGGCGATTCCGCGACGGGCGGGACCGGGTCGAGCGTGCGGGTCGTACCGTCGTGATCGTGGACGACGGAATCGCCACCGGGTCGACTGCGCGGGCAGCCTGCCAGGTCGTTCGCGCCGAGCGGGCTACCCGGGTGGTGCTCGCGGTGCCGGTGGCACCGCCCGGATGGGCGACTCAGCTGGGGGAGGCCGCCGACGAATACGTGTGCCTGGAGACCCCACGGCCAATGGTGGCTGTGGGTAACGGGTATTTGGATTTCTCGCCCACGAGCGATGCCGAGGTCGTGGACTGCCTCTCGAGAAGTCTGCAGTGGCGTCCCTAGGGCCTCGTACGGCACAATGGCACCACAGAGAAGCGCCCTCCTGGGGTCGATGCGTTGGGGAAGACGACATCGACAAGGGGGACACGGTGCTTGATCAGATCAGCGAGCAGACCGGCCCCGCCCGGGGTGCGGTGTTCATCCACGCTTGCCCACCGGCGATATGCCCGCATGTGGAGTGGGCGATCAGCGGCGTCGTCGGCTGCCCGATCAGTCTGAACTGGGCGGTACAGCCGGTCGATCCAGGTCAATTCCGTACCGAGTACACGTGGAACGGCCCGCGCGGAAGTGCCGCCCACATCGCCAGTGCACTGCGCGGCTGGCCGATGCTGCGCTACGAGGTGACCGAGGAACCGACGGCAGGCTCTGACGGCGAGCGCATCTGCCATGTGCCCGGGCGGGGCATCTTCCGGGGAGTCGTCGGGGCCAACGGTGACTTCTTGGTCGGCGAGCAACAACTGCGGCACCTGCTCGCGATGGCGACCTCTCGCGAGGACCTCGCACATGGCATCGAGACGGTGCTCGGAGCGGCCTGGGATGCCGACCTCGAGCACTACCGGCATGCCGGTGATGGATCTCCGGGCACCTGGCTGCACCAAGTCGGTTAGTGCCGCGGTCGGCAAGCCCTTCGCTCAGAGGGGGATGTTGCCGTGCGCGCCGCGACCGGCCGGCGCGGCAGCGAGTGCCTCCACCAATCGGCGGCGGGTGTCGGCCGGCTCCACGACGGCGTCGACCACGCCCAGTTGCAGCGCTCGGTTGACTCCACCCGCCATCCGTTCGTGCTCCTGTGCCAGGTGGTCGTGCAGGGCTTGGCGATCCTCAAGTGCGGCAGCGGCAAGCTTCTTGCGATGCAGGATTCCCACGGCAGCTTTCGCGCCCATGACTGCGACCTCCGCCCCCGGCCAGGCAAAGACCGCCGTGGCACCGAGGGAGCGGGCGTTCATGGCGATGTAGGCACCGCCGTAGGACTTGCGGGTCACCAAGGTCACCCTGGGTACTACCGCTTCAGCGAACGCGTGCAGCAGCTTGGCGCCCCGACGTACGACGCCGTCCCATTCCTGACCGACGCCGGGCAGATAGCCGGGAACGTCGACCAGCACGACCAGGGGAAGGCCGAAGGCATCACACATGCGCACGAATCGGGCCGCCTTCTCGGCCGACTCCGAGTTGAGGCAGCCACCGAGTCGCAGCGGGTTGTTGGCGATGACGCCGACGCTGCGACCGGCCAGCCGTCCGAGTGCGGTGACGATGTTGGGCGCCCAGCGGGTGTGCAACTCCAGCGGTGGTTCGTCCAGCAGCGCGGCAATGATCGGCTTGACGTCGTAGGCGCGCTGCGGCGAGTCGGGCATCAGCGTCGCCAGATCCACCTCGTTCTCTCGTACGGCGGCGCCGACATCGAAGCTGCCCTGGATGGCCAGCAGCGCGGTCGCCGTACGGGCTGCCTGTAGCGCGCCGGCCTCGGAGTCGACCGTTACGTGGACCACGCCGCTGCGCCGCCCGTGCGTATCCGGTCCGCCGAGACGTTCCATGTCGACGTCCTCGCCGGTCACACTGCGTACGACATCGGGGCCGGTCACGAATACCCGCCCGGCGGGGCCCATGATGACCAGGTCGGTGAGCGCAGGGCCGTAGGCCGCACCGCCGGCCGCTGGACCGAGGACGACGGAGATCTGCGGGACCCGCCCCGAGGCGCGCACCATGGCGGCGAAGACCAGCCCGACCGCGTCGAGGGCCTCCACTCCTTCGGCCAACCTGGCGCCGCCGGAATGCCAGATCGCGATGACCGGGACACGTTGGCGGACCGCGCTGTCAATGGCATCGACGATGTGCCGGCAGCCCTCCGAACCCATCGCGCCACCCATCTTGGTGGCATCGGTGCAGTACGCCACCACGGCTGCGCCGTCGATCGTCCCGCGCGCGGCGAACACGCCGCTGTCATCCCGCCGGGTCAACTCGCGCAGTGAACCGGGGTCGAACAGGTTCTCCAAGCGCAGCGACGGGTCACGGGGGTCGCGGGAATCGAGGTCGGGTACGTGAGCCAGTGCAGTCACGCCTGTCTCCTTGGGGATCTAGGGGGGCCACTCATGCGGCGGTGAAGACGAGGGCCACGTTGTGTCCGCCGAAACCGAAGGCATCGTTCACCGCGGCGCGCAGTGTGGTCTTGCGCGAAGCACCTCGCACGATGTCCAGCGCATGTACCCGCGGGTCGTCGTCGAGGTCGTCGAGGTTCTGCGTGCCCGGGACGATCTGATCGCGCAGCGCAAGGATCGTGAAGATGGACTCGACCGCACCTGCGGCGCCCAGCATGTGCCCGGTCATGGACTTGGTTCCGGCTACGGCGGCGCCGTCCCCCAGCGCGGTCAAGATTGCGCCGGCCTCGGCGATGTCACCCGTCGGCGTCGAGGTCGCATGGGCATTGACGTGGCCGATCTCGGCTGCATCGATCCCCGCATCGCGCAAGGCCAATCGGATCGCCGAGGCGGCCAGTTTTCCTTCCGGCTGCGGGAGGACCATGTCGAAGGAGTCATTGGTGACACCGGCGCCGGCCAGAATCGCATAGATATGGGCGCCACGCGCTTTGGCCGACTCGGCCCGCTCGAGGACGAGCAGACCGGCGCCCTCACCGAGGACGAACCCGTCCCGTCCCTTGTCCCACGGGCGTGAGGCCCGCTCTGGATCGTCGTTGCGGGTGGACATGGCCCGCATCCGAGCGAAGCCGGCCATCGGGAGGGGATGGATGCATGCCTCCGCGCCGCCGGCGACCACGACATCGGCACGACCGGCACGCAGCAGATCCAGCGCGAGTGAGATCCCTTCCGATCCCGACGCGCAGGCGCTGACCGGCGTGTGTACGCCGGCCCGGGCGTGCAGTTCCAGGCCGACCGTCGCGGCGGGTCCATTGGGCATCAGCATGGGGACCGTGAGCGGTGAGACTCGCCCTGGGCCGCGCTCCTCGAGGACGTCGTCTTGCCCGAGCATGGTCCTCGCGCCGCCCACTCCGGTTCCGACCACGACGGCGAGCCGTTCCGGATCGACATCCGGGCTGCCCGCGTCGGCCCACGCCTCGCGCGCGGCGAGAAGCGCCATCTGCTGGCAGCGATCCAGGCGCCTGGCCTGGACGCGGTCAAGGTGGTCGGTTGGCTCGACGGCCAGGCGCGCCACGATCCGGACAAGCATCTGTGCTGCCCATTCGTCATCGAGCGGCACGACTCCGGAGCGGCCCTCCAACAGTGCCGCCCAGGTGGACGCGACGTCTCCCCCCAGGGGAGTCGTCGCGCCTAGCCCGGTGACGACGATGTCCGACACGTCAGGTCAGCTCTGGTTCTTCTCGATGAAGGAGATGGCGTCACCGACGGTGCGGATATTGGCCAGTTCGTCATCGGGAATGGCAACGCCGAACTTGTCCTCGACCGCCGTGGCGATCTCGACCATCGACAGCGAGTCGACATCGAGATCCTCGGTGAAGGACTTCTCGGGAGTCGCGTCGGCTGGCAGAACGCCAGCCACCTCTTCGAGGATCTCGGCAAGGCCGGACTGGATTTCCTCGGTTGTCGCCATGCGTGGGATCCTTTCGTTGAGTACGCCGTATCGGGGCTTTCCCGATGCGGCACTTGCTGTTACAGACGTGAGCTAAGGGCAGATGATGACCTGTCCCGCATAGGTCAACCCCGCTCCGAAGCCGAGCAGTAGGGCGGTGTCCCCGGTCTTGGCCTCGCCGCGCTCGATCATCGCGGTCAGCGCCAGCGGGATGGATGCCGAGGACGTGTTGCCTGAATAGACGATGTCGCGGGCGACGGCGACATCGTCTTTGAACTTCATGGTCCGGAGCATCGAGTCCACAATGCGCAGGTTGGCCTGGTGGGGCACGAAGACGTCGATCTCGCCGATGTCGACACCCGCGAGTTCGCAGGCGCGGTGCGCGGAGTCGGCAAGTTGGGTCGTGGCCCAGCGATAGACGGCACGGCCGTCCATCGTCATGAACGAGGACCGGCCGGCGACCGAGATGGCCCGGGATTTCTCGCCGTCGCTACCCCAGACCACGGGACCCACGCCGGGTGTGTCGCTGGCTGCCACGACCGCTGCGCCGGCGCCGTCACCGAAGATGATGCAGGTGCCGCGATCGTCCTGATCGGTCCAGTCAGTGAGCTTCTCCGCGCCGATGACCAGTGCGTACCGTGCTGACCCACTCCGGATCGCGTCGGCAGCGGCGGACAAGCCGTAACAGAACCCGGCGCACGCTGCATTCAGGTCGAAAGCGCCAGGCGCGCTGATAGCCAGCCGGTGGGCTACCTCCGGGGCCAGGCCGGGGATCGGTGCAGGTGCCGAGCAGGTGGCGACGATGACGGTGTCGATGTCTTGGGCGAGTACACCGCTGGTGGCAAGCGCCTTTCCGGCTGCGGCGACCGACATGTCCACCACCGACTCGTCGTCTCCGGCGAATCGGCGTTCGGAGATGCCTACGCGGGTACGGATCCATTCGTCGGTCGTGTCGACCCGCTGGGAGATCTCATCGTTGGTGACGATTCGCCGGGGCCGGTAGTCCCCGAAGCCCAGGATTCGCGCGCCGGCGGCCCCCTTACGCAGACTCAGGCCTCGACTCATCTTCGCACTCCTTGATCATTCATGGCTGGTCCGCCTAGGCTCATCGCAGGCTCGTCGGATAGAACCGTGCGACAGGGTCGCCGGCGTCGACCAGATCCCCGTCTACGACCAGCCATTCGGCAAGGACGCCGTCGTAGCCGGCCGAGAGGTGCACCTCTTCACGGCGACTGGTGACGACGCCGAGCGGAGTACCCGCACCAATTGCCGCCCCCTCGGCAACCTCGGCAAGTCCGACCGTTCCGCGCACCGGAGCCACGACCATCCGCCAGTCCGGTCGGTGCTCGTCCTCTGTCTTGCCCGACTGCAGCGCAAGCATGTCTCGCGCGGCGTCCAGGTCCCCGGGGGTCTTCACCGCGACTATCGGAACCCCCTTGAGCTCTCGCTTGACCAGGCCGGCCAGAACGCCGGCCGGCGGTAGTTCGAGGATGCCGCGCAGGCCGATGTCCCGCATGGCATTCAGGCAGGAATCGAAACGCACCGGGGCGGTCAGCTGGGCGACCAGTCGGCGTACGGTCCCACGCCCGGTCTCCACGGCGGTGCCATCGGAGTTGGTCAGCAGCAGCCGACTGGGGTCGTTGGCCGTGATGCCGTCGGCCAAAGCAGCCAGAACGTCTTGAGCCGGCTGCATGTAGGACGTGTGGAAGGCGCCGGCCACCGACAACGGCAGTACCCGGGTCTTGGCCGGGGGCATCTGCGCCAGCGCCTCGAGAGCATCGATCGCGCCGGCGGCGACGATCTGGCCAGCGCCGTTGCGGTTGGCCGCGGTGAGGCCGAGTTCCTCGAGGCGAACCAGGACCTGCTCCTGGTCCCCGCCCAGCAGAGCGGACATGCCGGTGGGGGTAAGGCTGCAGGCCGCAGCCATTTCTCGCCCCCGGACAGCGGCGAGGGCGACCGCGGCCTCCGGACTCAGTGCGCCGGCCACGGCCGCGGCGGTGATCTCACCGACGCTGTGGCCCGCGGTGAGGGTGGCATCGGCAGGTGCGCCGCCGTCGAAGCGGAGCAGGCCCAGTTCGTCGGCAGCCAACAATCCCAGCGCGACGACCAACGGTTGAGTCACCGCGCTGTCCTTGATCTCGTCTGCGTCCGCGGTGGTGCCGAGCGCGATCAGATCGATGCCGCAGACTGCCGAGAACCAGCTCATCCGCTCTCGCGCCCCTGGGAGGTCCAGCCAGGGTGTCAGCATCCCCGGGGTCTGAGCACCTTGACCTGGCGCGAGGATGGCGAGCACGCTTACACGATATGCACTATAGGGCGGAACAAGCGTCCACGGCGCGTACGAATTCCTGCACGTGCGCCTTGGAGGTTACCTACAAACCGCGTCGGTGATGCTCCAGACCGCGACTGTTGTCGAGCGCGGCCAACGCCAGGGCGATCTGCAGTGTCCAGGCACCTCGCGGCGTGGTGGGTTGGACGCCACTGTCCTGCGCGGCTCGACGTAGCCGGTAGCGCACTGTGTTGGGGTGCACGAAGACTGCTCGCGCGGTGGCCTCGAGACTGCCGCCGGCACTCAGGTAGGCCCGGACGGTGTCCAGCACGACATTTCCCGACTCGGCCAGTCGCTCGGTCATGGCGGCGAGGTCGGCCAGCGCCAGTCGATCACCGGCCAGTGCCCGCTCGGGAAGCAGGTCGGCCGCCGGCACCGGTCGAGGTGCCTGCGGCCAGGCGGAGGCGACGGCGAGGGCACTCTGCGCCGCGGCCGCGGAGCCTCCGACATCGCCGAACGAGGTGACCACGGGTCCGTAGACAACTGGTCCCGGTCCGAATTGCTCGGCGAGTGCAACAGCGTGCTGAGCCGGGTCCTCGGTCGAGGCCAGGACCAGCACGAGGTCCTCTTCGTGAACCCCGGCCAGAACTTTCAGGCCCCGGCGATGTCCTGCCCGGGTCACCGATCCATGCACCTGTTCGCGATCTTGCGCAGGTGCCGCTCCGATCATCACCAGCACCTTGCCCGCCCCGGACCACCCAAGGGCGGCGGCCTGACTGGCCAGTGCCTGAGCTGGTTCTCCGCGAAGCAGGCTGTCGATGGCCAGCGCCTCGAGCCGGGCGTCCCAAGCGCCCCGGCTCTCGGCGTAGCTGGCATAGATCTGGGCCGCCGCGAAGGCCACCTCCCGGC
>JACCQS010000318.1 GCA_013814015.1 Geodermatophilaceae bacterium
GCGGTGGACCGGATCAACGCCATCGCCAACCCGCAGATGCCCAAGGTCGGGGAGCGCTTCCTCGGCACGGTCGTCAAGACCACCACCTTCGGCGCGTTCGTCTCGCTGCTGCCCGGCCGGGACGGTCTGGTGCACATCAGCAAGCTCGGTGGCGGCAAGCGGATCGGCAAGGTCGAGGACGTGGTCGGGGTCGGTGACAAGCTGCAGGTCGAGATCCTCGAGATCGACGCCCGCGGAAAGATCAGCCTCGGGCCGGTCGCGGACAACGCCGGCAGCGACAACGGCGCAACCAGCAACGGCGCGCCGGAGTCAGTGCCTGCCGACGCCGCGTCAGCCAGCGTCTGATCCGCGGACCAGTCGCGTGCCTGTGGGGACCGGAGCTCCTAGGAGCCGCAAGCGCGCCAGTACTCGCACGCTCGACCAGGACTCGTCCGGCGGCATCGTCCGCCGGACGGTCCTGCCGGGCGGCCTGCGAGTGATCACCGAGTCGATGCCCTCGATGCTGTCCGCGTCGCTGGGTATCTGGGTCGGCGTCGGATCCAGTGACGAGACGCCGCCGTTGGCCGGTGCCTCGCACTACCTGGAGCACTTGCTCTTCAAGGGAACTCGTCGTCGCAGCGCGCTGCAGATCGCCTCGGAACTGGATGCCGTGGGTGGTGAGTTGAACGCCTTCACCGCCAAGGAGCACACCTGCTACTACGCGACCGTCCTGGCCAGCGATCTACCGCTGGCTGTGGATGTCGTCGGTGACCTGGTCACCAGTGCCATCATTCGCGGTGCGGATGTGGACAACGAGCGTGGCGTCATCCACGAAGAGATCGCCATGCGCGACGACGAGCCCGGCGATGCGGTCTATGACCTGTTCAGCCAGGCGCTCTTCGGGGAAACCCCGCTGGGTCGCCCGGTGCTTGGCACCGCGAAATCGATCACGGAGATGAGCCGGACACAGATCGCTGGCTACTACCGGCGTCGCTACCGGCCACAGTCGATGGTGGTCGCCGCCGCGGGTGCCGTTGACCACGCGGACGTCCTGCATCTGGTGCGTAAGGCCTTCGCCGATCAGCTCGACGGTGACGTCGAGCCTGCTCCGATCCGTGCTGCCGACCTCGGCCAGATGGCCCCGGCGCGAGACATCGCACTGATCGAGCGACCTACCGAGCAGGCGCACATCTTGCTCGGTGGGTTCACGCCCGGAAGGCACGACGAGCGCCGGTACGCATTGAGCGTGCTGAACGCAGCACTGGGCGGTGGCATGAGCTCGCGTCTGTTCCAGGAGATCCGGGAGAAGCGGGGACTTGCCTACAGTGTCGGGTCGTCGGTCTCGCACTACGCCGGTATCGGCTCCTACAACGTCTATGCCGGATGTGCCCCGAGGAACGTCGACGAGGTGCTGGGTCTGATCCGCGAGGAGCTGGATCGCGTTGCCGTCAAGGGCTTGAGGAGTGACGAGGTGGCCCGGGCGAAAGGGCAGATCCGCGGTGGCATGGTGCTCGGCATGGAGGACACCGGATCGCGGATGAGCCGGATCGCCAAGGCCGAGTTGAGTTTCGGGGAGTACCGCAGCGTGCTCCAAGTCCTCGACGATGTCGCCGCTGTCACTGTGCAGGAGGTTGCCGAGATAGCCGCGGAGGTCCTGGCCGGTCCGTTGTGTCTGTCGGTCGTCGGGCCCTTCGCCGATCACGACTTCTCCTCCTTCGTCGCCGCCTAGAGCTGACCCGGGCCATTCGCCCTTGTCGCGATAAGGGCGCGAATCAGCCGGTGTATCCGACAGTTATCGCGAGAACGGCGGGAACAGGTCAGCTCAGTTGCCTGACGATCTGCGTGCCGATCTCGCGTAGCAGTGTTCGTGCATTGCGAATCGGGTCGCGCCCGGGTCCGGCTACGTCGGTGAGCGAATATCGCGTCAAGACTCCGGTGAGGTCTGCGTCGGCGGTGAAGCGACCGGCGATCGCGATGACGGGCTTTCCCCGGCCTCGGGCAGCTTCCAGGACAGCCTGAGCGACCTTTCCCGCCGCTGTCTGAGCGTCCCAGCTGCCCTCCCCGGTGATGACGACATCGGCCGCCGTGATGGCCGGTCGGACTCCTGTGAGGTCCATGATCAATTGGGCACCGGAGGCGATCCGCGCCGAGCCGATGGCCAGAAACGGCGCGGCGAAGCCTCCCGCGGCACCAACTCCGGATAGTGCGGATACAGCCAGGCCGGTCTCGTCCTGCAACCTTCTCGCCCAATTGCGCAGTCCTGTCTCCAGTTCGCGGGTCTGCTCCGCGGTCGCGCCCTTCTGCGCCGCGAATACATGCGCAGCGCCGAACTCGCCGGTCAGCGGCGAACTGACGTCCGTGGCCACCGTGAGGCTTATCCCGTCCAGTACAGCCGACATCGGATCCAGGTCCACCGCGGCGACATCGTTGAGCTCATCGCCGCACGGCCGTACGGCCTGCCCTTCGTGATCGAGAATCCGGGCGCCGAGCGCGATCGCCGCGCCCATTCCACCGTCGGTGGAAGCGCTGCCACCGACGCCGACGACCAGGTCACGGAAACCGCGGTCGATTGCCGCCCGAATCGCCAAGCCGACGCCGTACGTCGTGGCTTCCATCGGCCGCAGGCCCCGGTCCGGCAGCTGAGTCAGACCACAGATCTCGGCCAGTTCGATCAGTGCCGTTGAACCTCGGATGCCGATCCGGGCTGACCGCGGTTGCCCCAGTGGGCCGGCAGCCGCGACCGTGACGGTTTCGAAGCCGGCCGCCAGCGCTGCATCCAGAGTGCCCTCGCCGCCGTCGCCCATCGGTCGAAGCACGACATCCACGCATGATGAGCCCTGCAGCAGGCCGATACGCAGCTCGGTGCACACCTCGATCGCAGACAGGCAACCCTTGAACTTGTCCGGCGCGAGCAGCACGGTTGGCGGGAGGGGCACCCGACTATGGTGGCGCCCTATGAGCGAGACCGGGGCGCAATCAGATGGCGAGCCGCTGGGCGAACTGATCAGGGTCGGAGTCCTCGGAGGTCGCGGACGCATGGGCGCGCAGGTGTGCCAAGCAGTCAACGAGGCCCCTGATCTGGAACTGGTCGCAAATGTGGATGCGGGAGACTGGTTGTTCAACGTCTCCGATGCGGCTGCCGATGTGGTGGTGGACTTCACCGGGCCAGACGTGGTGATGGACAATATTCGGTTCTGCATCGACCAGAACATCCACTGCGTCGTGGGCACCTCCGGGTTCGACGCCGAGAAGATCGAGACCGTTCGCCAGTGGTTGGAGCCCAAGCCCGAACTCGCCGTGCTGATCGCTCCTAACTTCGCGATCGGGGCGGTGTTGTCCATGCGCTTCGCCGCTCTGGCAGCGCGATATTTCGATTCCGCCGAGGTCATCGAGATGCACCACCCCCAGAAGATCGATGCTCCGAGTGGCACGGCATTCCGGACCGCGCAACTCATTGCCGGGACCCGTTGCACCGCTGGGCTGCCCGACATGCCAGATGCCACCCGCCAGGAGGACATCGGTGGCCGCGGTGTGGACGTCGACGGAGTGCGGATTCATTCGGTGCGGATGTCAGGACTCCTGGCGCACCAGGAGGTCCTGTTCGGCACCGAGGGAGAGACACTCACCATCCGGCACGACACCCTCAACCGGAACTCGTTCATGCCCGGCGTCCTGTTAGCCGTCCGCAATGTCGCCGCGCATCCGGGCCTGACCGTGGGCCTCGACCCGCTGCTTGACGACTGAGCGCTTCAGGAGAGGTTCAGCCCGCAAACCGCATGGTTCCTGCACCGCGCCGGATCTGGCCGGCGCCGCAGAAGGGACCAGACCGTGCACCGCAACCTCAGGTCACTATCGTTGGGCAGCTCCACATTTCGCCGCGACACCTCGCCACCGCTGGTAGGGATGGCGCTGGTCACCGTCTGCCTGGTGGCCGGTTGCGCGAGCGGTAGGACTCCCGTTGACAGTCCGTCCGCCGAGTCGAGTCCGGCCCTGCAGACCGCCCCGGACAGCGCGCGGATCGACCTGGAGATGCCGACCTTCTCCGATCCGACGACCATCGCCAATCCGCTGTTCCCGATCAGCGACCTCACCCAGGTCGTGCAGGTCGGGACCGAAGGGGATGTGGCGCTGCGGCATGAGATCACCCTGCTGCCCGAGATCAAGACGATCGAGCGGGAGGGCCAGCAGATCGACACGTTGGTGTCTCAGTTCGCGGCGTACGGCGATGGCCGGGTGCTGGAGGTCGCGCGGGACTTCTTCGCCCAGGCCGACGACGGGTCGGTGTGGTACTTCGGCGAGGACGTGGCGAACTACGTCGACGGAGTGCTGGACAACACCGACGGAACCTGGCTGGCCGGCAAGGACCGGCCGCCCGGAATGATCATGCCGGCGGACCCGAAGGTCGGTGATGTGTACCGGCCGGAGAACATCCCGGGCTTCGTTTTCGAGGAAGTGACAGTCACATCCGTCACCGAGGCAGTCGACGGCCCGCAGGGTCCCATCTCCGAGGCGATGCTGGTCGAGGAGCTGCTGGCGGACGGCGTGCTCGAGGACAAGAGCTTCGCCCCGGGCTACGGGGAGTTCATGGCTCAGGTGCTGTCCGAGGACGAATTGGTCAACGTCTCCATCGGGGTTCCGATCGATGCTGTCAGCGGCCCTGTGCCGGCAGAGGTCTACCAGTTGACCACCGCCAGTGCGGATGCCTACATCGCGGCCGGTGCAGCTGATTGGGCTGCCGTCACGGCACTGGTGGACTCGCTGAGCACCGCCTGGACCAGCTACCGGGAAACCGGGGTGCCGCCCTTGACTGCCGACGGGATGGACGTCGCTGTGGAAGCGTTGACGGCCGCCGCGGGTACCCAGGATGCCGTCGCCACCCAGCAAGCAGCCAACGACCTCGCCTACGTTGTCACCGACCTGCGGCTGCGCCACGAGTCGCCGGCTGCCGTTGACGTGGAGCGGATGGACATCCTGGCCCGCCAGATCATGGTCGACGCAGCTGCCGAGGAAAAGGGGTTCCTCACCGGCGATGCGATCCATCTCGAGGCGCTGTGGGCAAGGACCTCGCACACTGTTGACGGCTCCGCGGCCTCCCGTATCGAAGCTCAGCTGGCTGACCTGCGAGGGGCCGCGGAATCGGGCGACTTGCCGACCACCGCTGACATTGCCCAAGCCCTGCGTCGGTCCTTGACCGGGCTCTGACCCCAGCGGCTAGCGAGCCCGGTCCGCGGTCGAACCCAGATGCGTGGCGATCCAGTCGTTGAGCGGTGCCAGGCGGCGCCACCCGCGACGTACCCGGGACAGGGCGTCGCGGGAGGTCAACCACGGCTGGTCCCCATAGTCCCGCGCAGCACTCAGGGTGCGGAATCGCAATAGCTCCAGCCGCGGATGTTCGCTGTCGTAGCCGTGCGGGCGCGTCTTCACCGGATTGCCGCCGATCTCCCAGC
>JACCQS010000319.1 GCA_013814015.1 Geodermatophilaceae bacterium
CGAGTCAGCCGGCCAGGCGCTTGCGTCGGTCGGTGAGGTTCTTGACGCCGTACGCCGCGGCGACGCCGACGCCGGCTTGGTCCCCCTGGAGAACTCCATCGAGGGTTCCGTCGCCGCGACCTTGGACGAGTTGGCCACCGGGGAGCCGCTGGTCATCGTGCGCGAGGTGTTCACACCGGTCACCTTGCCGTTGCTCGTACGGGCGGGCACGGCACCGGCTGACATCCGTACGTTCGCCACCCACCCGCATGCCTACGCCCAGGTCCGCCGCCAGCTGGCATCGATCCTGCCCGACGTCGAGGTGATCGCCACGGCGTCCACAGCGGCAGCCGCCGAGGGCGTGGCAAAGGGCAGGTACGACTCGGCGGTCGCCTCACCGATCGCGGGGACTCGATACCGGCTCACCGTCGTACGAGACGACGTTGCCGACCACGAGGGGGCAGTGACCCGGTTCGTGCTCGTGTCCCGGCCCGCTGCACCGCCGCCGCGTACCGGCAATGACAAGACCTCGGTGGCTGCCTTCATCGACGATGATCACACCGGTGTGCTGCTCGAGGTGCTGACCGAGTTCGCGATCCGGGGGATCAGCCTGACCCGGATCGAGTCCCGGCCGACGAAGGAGCGCTTGGGCATCTACTTCTTCTCCCTCGACTGCGAGGGGCACATCTCAGAGGAGCGGGTCGGTGAGGCGCTGAGCGCGCTGCGGCGGCTGTGCTCGGATCTGCGGTTCCTCGGCTCGTACCCGAGGGCGGACGGCCGCAATCCGAAGCCGGTCCCCGAGCGGGCGGGGGACGCGTCCTTCGCCGACGCCGCCGCCTGGCTGGCCCGCCTCCGCGAAGGCCGCCTCTGACCGCAACTCTCCTGGACGTTATGCGCATAACGTCCGGGTTCGGCCCCCGAAAACGGGACGTTATGAGCATAACGTGCATCTCGTACGGCGACCTCAGAGGTAGAGGCCGGTCGATTCCTCGATGCCCTCGGCGGCTATCGCGTGAGCGTCGCGCTCGCGCAGGATGATCAGCGACTCGCCGCGCACCTCGACCTCATGCTGATCCTCGGGAGAGAAGAGCACCTGATTGCCAGCCTTGATCTGGCGCACGTGATTGCCGACTCCGATCACCTCGCCCCAGACCAGGCGCTTGGCCACTTCTGCGGTCGCCGGGATCACGATGCCCCCACTGGAGCGTCGCTCGCCGGCCTCCTTGGACAAACTGACCAGCAGCCGGTCGTGCAGCATCTTGATGGGTAGCTTGCCGTCGTTGCCGGCAGCGCCGGGTACGCGCCTGGCAGCGTCCGGTGAGACCTGGTCGACCACGCGCCCGACGTTACGCCCCGCCAATGCTCAGCCCCAGCCGAGTTCGTGCAGCCGGGCGTCGTCGATGCCGAAGTGATGGGCAATCTCGTGCACGACGGTGATGGCCACCTCCTCGACGACCTCGTCCTCCGACATGCACATCTCGCAGATCGCGGCCCGGTAGATCATGATCCGATCGGGCAGGTCGCCGCCGTAGGTCCAGCCCCGATCGGTCAGCGCGAACCCCTCGTACAGCCCGAGGATGCTCGGCTCGTCCGGGTTGCGCTCCTCGACCAGGATCACGACGTTGTCCATCATCTGGGTCAGCTCCGGCGGGATCAGGTCCAGTGCGTCGGAGACCATCTCCTCGAAGCGCGGCGGTGGTACGTCGATCATCCGCGTCCAGCCTGACCGGCGCATACCTCGGTAGGCACCCCAGCGCTGCCTTGACTCACCAGCTGACCGGGTGGGGCCGGCCCTCCTCATACCCGGCAGCGCTTTGTACGCCGATGACCGCGCGCTCGTGCAGTTCCTCGATGGTGGTTGCCCCGGCGTAGGTGCAGGCACTGCGTACGCCGGCCATGATCGAGTCCAGCAGGTCCTCGACGCCCGGGTGGGCCGGATCGAGATACATCCGGGCGGAGCTGATCCCCTCGTCGAAGAGCCCGGATCGGGCTCGGTCGAAACCACTCTGCTCGCGGGTTCGCGCCGAGACCGCCCGCG
Source organism: Geodermatophilaceae bacterium (assembly GCA_013814015.1). Lineage (GTDB taxonomy): Bacteria > Actinomycetota > Actinomycetes > Mycobacteriales > Geodermatophilaceae > JACCQS01. The sequence goes on from JACCQS010000319.1 coordinate 2,018, forward strand.
CGGAGGCCATTCCGAAGCTCTCCTTGTACTGGCGGCCGTCGCTATCGCTGTGGATGTCACCGGCGCTCTCGTACGTACCCGCGAACCACGAGCCGATCATGACGCTTGCCGCCCCCGCGGCCAGGGCCAACGCGACGTCACGAGGATGTTTCACGCCGCCGTCGGCCCAGACGTACTTCCCGGCCGCACGTGCAGCCGCCGAACACTCCAGGACCGCCGAGAACTGCGGCCGCCCAACGCCGGTCATCATCCGGGTGGTGCACATCGCAC
>JACCQS010000325.1 GCA_013814015.1 Geodermatophilaceae bacterium
GGGTCGAGATTGATCGCGTACAGCTCGCCGAGTCCCGATCCGCTCGCCTCGGAGTCGCGCACCGGCCCGACGATGGCGAATCCCACGGGATCGTCCCCGGGTTCGGTACAGACCACCAGCCTCGACGACCCTGGGCGGGCTGTGCCCAAGGCCCGCGCCCACATGTTGCCGCGCTCGACTGGATCGAGGCCGTCGAGAAAGTCATCGGGCATGATCCCGCGATAGGCCGCCTGCCAGGCCCGGACGTGCAGCCTGCCCAGGGCGGCTGCATCCGCGGGCTCGGCTTCGCGTACGCGTTGGGCGGTCTCGGTCATGCACTTGCCATCCGATCGAGGATGGCTGCGGTGAGCTGATCGGGCGCGTGCTCGGGGATCCAGTGCGAGACCCCATCGAGAATGACGAAACGGTATGTGGCATCGACGAATTCGCCACACTTCTGCGCAGCCTCCTGACCCACTGCGAGATCCGCGGTACTCCACACATACGTCGTCGGCACCGCGACCGGCGGCAGGTCGGCGACCTCCTGGCGTCTCATCGCGCGGTACCAGTTCAGCGTCGCGGTCAGAGCGCCGGGCTCGGACTGCACCGCCACGTAATGCTCGATCGCATCGGCGGGCAGGCCGGTCAGCATCCTGCGCAGCCTTCGGGCGCCGTCCTCGAGCAGCACCTGCTCGGCCTTGCCCTCCTGCCAGAACAGCACAATGTAGGAGGAACGCTCCTGTTGGTCGCTGTCGTTGCGAAAAGCCCAGGCAAAGGCCAGCGGATGCGGTACGGAGACTGCGGTCAGCGAGCGGACCCGATCCGGATGCCAGGTCGCGAGGCACCAGGCCGCGTTCGCGCCCCAGTCGTGCCCCACGATGTCCACAGTGGAGATGTCCAGGGCATCGAGGATGCCGATGGCGTCCGCGACGATGGGGCGCATGCCGTACGCAGCAACCCCGTCGGGCCGAGCACCTGGAGAATATCCACGCTGATCGGGCACGATCACCCGATGCCCGGCCCGCACCAGATTCTCGCGTACGGCATCCCAGCTGCGCCCGGTTTCCGGGAACCCGTGTAGCAACAGCACGGGTCGACCGTCCTCTGGCCCGTCCACGGTGACGTCGAAGACCAGTTCGGCTACCGATATCTGCATGTCCCCGAGACTGCCAGACGCGGCTCTACGGCGACCCCGCCCACTGGGCGACCGCCTCAGGATCCGGCGGCGCCGCGAAACACGGGCTCACGCGAGCCCGACTAGCCTGGGCGGGTCCCTGGCCGGTGACCGCGCGAATGGAGTGTGGTCGTGGATCGGAGTCCTGTGCAGCAGTTCGGTCCGTACCGGATCGAGGGCGTGCTCGGCCGTGGCGGCATGGGCGCGGTCTATCGGGCCTATGACGAGACCCATGACCGGGTAGTTGCCCTCAAGCTGCTCACCGAAAGCCTGGCCGACGATGCCGGTTATCGGGAGCGGTTCCGGCGCGAGTCCCAACTGGCTGCTCGGCTGCGCGATCCGCATGTCATCCCGATCCACTCCTACGGCGAGATCGACGGTCGGCTGTTCCTCGACATGCGCCTGGTCGAGGGGGAGGACCTCGGTGAGGCACTCGACCGCGATGGTCCGATGTCATCCGAGCGGGCTGTCAGCATCATCGGTCAGATCGCCCGGGCGCTGGACGCGGCGCACGACGACGGGCTGATCCACCGCGACGTCAAGCCCTCCAACGTGCTGATCAGCGATCCGGGCAGCGACGAGGACTTCATCTATCTCGTCGACTTCGGTATCGCTCGAACGGTCGGCTCCGGCGCAGCGGCTGCGCTCACTCACACCGGCGCAGCCCTGGGCAGCTTCGACTACATGGCTCCCGAGCGTTTCCTGGACACCGCGGTCGATCGGCGGACCGACGTGTATTCGTTGGCCTGCCTGCTCTATGAGTGCCTGATCGGGAGCCGACCGTTCAACGGCGACGGTCTGCCGACCCTGATGTATGCCCACCTCAACCTGCCGCCGCCGCGGCCATCGGCGAAGCGCTCGGGAATTCCGTACGCCTTGGACGAGGTGATCGCAACCGGGATGGCGAAGAGCCCCGATCAACGCTTCGCGCGAGCCGGCGTCCTCGGGGCGGCTGCACGTGCTGCTCTCGCCGGTCCCCGTTCGCATTCCTTCCCAGCAGGCGGACCCGGCTCGGCCGCGGGATGGGCAGCGCCGATATCACCACGCAGTGCCTCCCAGTCCTCACCCAACTCGCTCGCACCACCCGGACCCTCCGGATACTTCGCCCCCCGTCCCGGCTCGGCCCCCGGTGGTCCACCTTCCTACCCGGGACTTTCCGGCATGCCCGGCTCGGTGCGTCCGTCACATCCTGGGCCTCCGGGCGTCCCGGAGCGGGGAAGTCCCTCGCATCCGGGTCCTCCTGGCTTGCCACATCGCACCGGACCAGACCCGAGATCGGCGCCCGGAGTTCCGCCAGAGCCGCCGTCCCGGCGCAACCTTTGGCTGGTTGCTGCCGCCGTCGCGGCGCTGGTCATGGTCATGGCCCTCACTTTGGTCGTGGTGCTCAACACCAGCGGCGATCGGTCTTCGTCGGCTGACCCGACCACGACGACCCTGGGCAGCCCGGCCACGACCGAGGAACTACCGGCTGGCGGCATCCTGGACGGTGCCGGCGGCTCCGGATCCCAAGATCAGGCCGGACCTGCGGCGGCCGCTGACGAGGCGGCGCTGCGTAACCTCATCCCGCTTGATTTCAGTGCCAGCAGCTGCACTGCCACTGGACGGCCTGCCGACGACGGTTCACTGGCCGCCTTGAGCTGTGGAGCAAGCATCACCACACCCGGCGCCAACGCGAGCGACTTCTTCCTCTACGAGTCCGAAGACGACTTGGCTGCGGCCTTCGAGGCGTACGTACAGGATCGCTCCCTTTCCGAATTCCCGTCCAGTGACGCAGCGCAGTGTGCCGAGGAAGAGGGCTTCGGCGAATACGCCCAGGGCGGGCCAGCACTTGGTGCACTTGCCTGTTTCATCGACTCGGAGGACACCGCCCACCTGGTCTGGACCAACACCGACCTGAAGGTTTTCGCGATCACCTCGGCGGCCACCGGGGACGCGGCCGGGTTGCGCGCGCTCTATGACTGGTGGGTGGCGCGCGGGCAGATCATCCGCCGCTGATCCCTTCCCTTGCCCGAGCCAGCTCGGTCAGGCGATGGGCGAGCTCAGCCGCCGTGAAGATCCGTTGATCGGCCGGGTCCAGGCAGGCTTGCAAGATTGCCGCGATGTCCGGGGGTAAATGTGGCGCCACCGTGGGCTTGGTCGACATCATCTTGCGGATCGCCGCTAGAGGTTCGTCGTCGGACAGCTCGCCGTAGATCCCCACACCCGCTACCGCCCGGTGCAGGGTCGCAGCCAGTGCCCAGACCTCGCTCGACCGCGATGGCGAGGCCCCGCGGAGCACCGATGGATCCACGTATTCCACTGCACCAGGGGTGGCCGCGCCGGTCAGGGTGAGTCCGGGGCGCAGGTACCGACCAAGCCCGATATCGGACAGCAGCGCGCACCGAGTGCCGATCAGAACGTTCTGCGGCTTGATGGCGGCATGAGCGATTCCGGCCTCGTGCAGTGCGTGCGCGGCGCTGGCCGCATGCGAAACCGCGAGCAATACCTCGGTCTGACTCAACCGCCGCCCAGGCGCGGCCAATGAACCGAGCACGATGTGATCCATCGAGTAGAAGAAAGAGCCCCCAGCCAGGCCAGCCTCGAAAACCCTTGGCAAATAAGGCGAGCGGAGGGCCGAGACGGCACGCAGCTCCTCGACCGCACGATCGTAGGCAGAATCCAGGCAGGGACCGTTGAACTGCTTGACTGCTACGAACTGCTCGGCCCGCTCCAGCCGATTCGGAGGGCGGGCGAGGTAGACGCGGCCGCTGTCGCCGTGGCCCAGAACTTGCTGCACCTCGTAGTCGGCGACGCTCGCCGGAACCCCTTGCCCCGTCGGCGGGCTGCGACCGATCAGCTGGCCCTCGGTCTCGGTCATGGCGCACCGTGCAAGGACTCGAACACGAAACTTCGCTCGCCGATGCGTACCTGCATGCTGGGCAGCATCCGGACCGGCTGACCCGGTACCAGGGCTGACCAGACGGTGGCCCCGCGCTCGGCGACCAGAGTGCCGTTCGCCGATCCGCAGTCGACCAGCAGGACGTCCCAGTCCTCGAGCCGGATCTCCGCGTGTCGACGCGAGATCACCCCGCTGGTGTCGAACAGGACCAGCGGTCGGAGCCGGCCGGTGCGTACCCGTTCGTCGATGTCTGGCTCGCGGCCGAGGAGGTAGTTGTCGTCGAGGGAGAAACTGGCCCCGTTGTCGAAGACCAGCAGACCCAGCGGTGGACGCGGTCCTTCGACGAAGACGCCGGTGCTCTCGGCCATTCGGATCCCACAGATCGCGCAGAACAACGCCCTCGGGTCATTGAGGTGGGCGTCCCTGCAACGGTAGCCACGTACCCGGGTCCCGGAGCCAGACTCCGCGCAGTCCTGGCCGGTAACGGGCAACGGCAGCGCTGGGCGTGGCCCGCCCAGCGGATCGACCCCCAGGATCTGGTCGCAGCGGCTCGGCGGGGTTGGGCTTGCCAGCAACATGTCGACCGTCTCCCGCGGAGCGGAGGGCTGCAGGCCGGCTCCCAGCTCAGGGGTCGCGGTCGGGGATGGCGGAGAAGCCAGGATGGCACCGTTGCCCGGGACCACCCCTTCGCGTAGATCGAAAGGTCTGGCCGGACGCGGCTCCGGCGTCCCCTGGCCAGACTCCGCGGCGGGACGGGCCAGATCCAGCAGCAGCGGAGCGGGGGGCCAGTCGATCTCCCGGACCTGGACGCGTCCGCTCACGCAGGCCAGCCGCCAGCCGCGCTCGGATACCGCTATCGCCCCGGCACCGGCCAGCACGACGGCCAAGCCGTCGTCGGTGGCGGCCACCAGCGCCAGATCAGCCGGAGCGGCGCCGTGCTCGATCAGCGTGCGCAGTGCTCGACCCAACCGATACCCCGGTGCCCGGATGCCGCCCTGGGCGCTGGTCGCCAACAAGTCCAGCACCACGCGCAGAGCTCGGTCCCCCTCCTCCGTCTCGGCCGGCCTGGTCACGAGCAGGACACCTGGCATCCGGGCCACGACGTCCGAGCCCGGCCGCACGGTGACCGTCATCTGGTCAAAGGCGGGCACGATCGCAGCCGCCACCCGTGGTCTGGTGCCTGGTGCCGTGCCCTCGCTCACCCGGACAGCTCGCTCACCCGAACAGCCTCCCCCCACGCCAGCGTCGCCGGACCAGCAGGACCCGGATCGGCCCGGACAGTACGACCCAGACCACAAACCAGACGGAGCCGAACAGCAACCAGTATCCGCGGGCGGTCACCGGTAGGTCCCAGAGCCAGGTGCCGGTGCCGAGCAGCAGCCAGATCAACGTGCCCTCTGGTACCCCGGCCAGCAGCGACAACGCGGTCGGCCAGTCCTTGTCCCACCGGTACTGCTGAAGCAGGTGATAGAGCAACTCCCACAACAGGCCCAAGACGATGATCAGGGCCAGGACCGTGAACGACAGCTCGTAGGACCTGCCAAGAGGCAGCCGGGTCGGCAGGATCGGCGTGACCAGGGCTGTCCAGATCCCGCCGATCACCGCGAACAGCAGGACCCGGGTCTGCATCCGGCCGGCCAGCGAAGAGGTCACCTAGACCTCAGATGACCGTGTTGGTGGCCCAGCGAAACCACTCCCGCGCCGACCGTACGAGGTTCAACCGTCGGCAGAAGCCCTCGGCGGCAAGATCGTCGGCGATCTCCTGCGCGGCGATCTGCAAGCCGAGGAAGGTGTCCACTCCGGGAAGGTAGCCGCCGTGGGTCGCCGCACCTGAGGCATAGAGCCGCCCTCTGCCGCTACGGGTTCCTCGTACCTCGAAGGATGGTTCGACATCCAGGCGGCCCAACGGGTTACGCCGTGCACCCGTGTGTTGCAGGAGGTCGGCCAGGATCCGCTGCTCGCCGATGTCGGACTCCAGACCGGTGCAGTCGATGACAAAGGACGCCTCGGCCATCAGCACGCTGTCCCGGCTCTGGATCCGGGCTGTGATCAGATCGTCAGCACCTGCGTCGAGTGCTTCCACCTCGCCGACGACGGTGGAGTACCAGCCTTGCGCCCGTGCTGTGCCCAGCAGGGTCTGCCAGTGCTGCCGGTAGGGCGTCGAGGTCCCCCCGAGCGAGTCGTAGAAGAGGGTACGCTCGGCGCCTTCGGTGTTGCGCGCCTGATCACGTAACTGACCGCCCCACACCGACTTCGGATCGTCGAAGGCTTGGTAGGCGAAGCCATCTCCACCGCGCCGCCGCAGAAATCTGGGGCCTTGCGATCCGGAGACGTAGGTCCCGAAGATGTGCACCACGCGGGTCTGCAGCCCATGGGTGTTGCGTTCGTCGATCAGCCGCTGCAGCACCCGCGAGGCAACGATTCCCGAACCTCGGACCATCACCGTTCCCGGCCGTCGGCGCAGTTGGTCGTAGACGTGTTCGTGCGGTTCGTAGGCGTTGACCACCCGACTGGAGTTCCGGGTCGATTCGCGATAGGCCTGCAGCTCGGGAAGGAACTTCAGACCGGCATATCCCACGGCCAGATGAACGTAGGCCGACCTGAACGCGATCCGTTTGGCCGCCGGCGCCCATTCCGGGGTGGTCAGGATCGTGAAGTAGCCACCGGCCTCGCGGCGGCGGACCATCCGGACCTGTCCGGTGGCCACCATCTCGGGGTAACGGATGCGGCGGGATTCTCGGGCCATCGCGTCGAGCACCTGACCCACCCGCGGTGTGTAGTGCTCGCCGAGCAGCGGTTCGGTCAGCACCTGCCATAGCGGAGCCAGGAGTCCACGCACGGACTCGGCCCCGACAGCCTCGCGTATCGCGTAGGAAGGGAAGCCCCAGATGTTGTCCGGACAGGCCGAGGAGTCCGAGCGCAGGCGTGCTCCGATCGGCACCTGGGACACCCGGGTGAGGTAGGCGAAACTCTCCCACGGAGTGCTGAGCGGTGTCAGCACCCGCAGCGACTCGGTTCCGACCCCGCAGATCCGCAGGTGGTCGACGAGTGCGAAGGAGCCGATCCCGCCGCCGACGGAGATCATCGGTGCGTCGGCGATCGGGATCCCGGCATCGAAGAGGTGTTGTTCTGACCAGATGTCGGTGTCCACGAGCGCCTGGGTCAGGTCCCCGGTAGGCACAACGGAGGGCCCAGCGTCGGTCATGGTGCTGGTAACGATAGTGCTCGACCACGATCCAGCCGGGGACCGCAGCACTCACTCGCCGTACCCTTCATGGCGTGACGGACACGTCCACGGCGGGGTGGTATCCCGACCCTGAGAGCCGCCCAGGCCTCGAGCGCTGGTGGAACGGCGTGGGCTGGAGCGAGTCCATCCGGCCCACCTCGAGTTCCGGGACGATCCTGACCGCACAAGGCCGCGACAGCGTGATCACGAAGTACGGGACGAGCTACGACACGGCCATGGGAGTGGGGGCGAACTACTGGGAACAACCGGCACCGTCGCAAGCGCCCTGGCAGGGCGCTCCTGCGCAACCGGAGCCTGCTGACCCGGCCAGGCAAGGACGGGTCCGGAGCAGTCCGGCGGCGTGGGGCTGGCTGGCCGGTGCTGTCGTGTTGGCTCTTGTGCTGGCCGTGGTCGTGTTCGTCGGTGGCTCCGACCGGCCGGGCCCTCCGATCGCCACCGGCGGGGTGCCGGAAAGCCCGACCCGGCCGCCGGGGCAGACGCGGATCGTCGACGAGGAAGCCGGTGTGGCCTATCCCTATCTCGGCGCCTATTGGCTGGAGTTCGTCAACGAGGTGGAGGAGACCACGTCGACGGCGGGGCAGTACATCGTGACCCAGGAGCAGACCCCCGAGGGTCAATTCATCGCACAGGTGACTTCTGGTCCGTTGCAAGCACTGTTCGGGTACGCCGGGCCGAGTTCGTTCGCCGGCACCATCGCGGCCGTGCAGGGCAGTATCCGTACCAACTACTACCCCGCCCCCAATCAGATCGAGACCCTGCGCGACGAGGCGGTCACCGTTGACGGCGCTGAGGCATATCTGCTCGAGTTCAACCTGTCCTGGGACGTGGCCGGCTACGACTCGACGGGGGAGCGGGCGGCCCTGATCCTGATCGAGACCGGACGGCCGGCTCCAGCCTTGGTGTACATCTCGATTCCGAACACCCACGCAGAGCTCTACGGCATCGTCGACCGGGTGATCGCGGAGATCGACGTCCTGAACTGAGCCGCCGCAGTGCACCGACATGCCGGCGGTCGAGGCAACGGCTATCGTCGCGCGGGTGCCCGTCCGCGCCCCGACCTTGCCGGCCCATCCGCTGCACCGTTTGACTCTGGACAACGGACTGCGAGTCGTACTGGCTCCGGACTCCACTGCTCCGGTGGTCGCCGTGGCCGTCTACTACGACGTCGGGATGCGCAGCGAACCGATGGGCCGCACCGGCTTTGCCCATCTCTTCGAGCACGTCATGTTCCAGGGCTCGGCGCACCTGCCCAAGCTCGAACACGCCCGCCAGGTGCAGGGCAGCGGCGGCGTCTTCAACGGCAGCACGCATCTGGACTACACGAACTACTTCGAGGTGTTGCCGGCCGGGGCGCTGGAGCGGGCGCTGTTCTGCGAGGCGGACCGGATGGCGGCGCCGCTGCTGACCCAGGAAACCATCGACAACCAGATCGACGTGGTCAAGGAGGAGATCCGGGTCAACGTCCTCAACCGCCCGTACGGTGCCTTCCCCTGGCTGCAGTTACCCGAGGTGCTCTACGACACCTTCGCCAACACGCACAACGGGTATGGCGACTTCGTCGACCTGGAAAGCGCCACGGCTGATGACGCTGCGCAGTTCTTCGACTCCTACTACGCGCCGGGGAATGCGGTGCTTGCCGTCGGCGGAGACTTCGGAGTCGAGCAGGCCACAGAGTGGGTTTCGCGGTATTTCGGACGAGTGATTGCCCGTAGCACCCCGGTCCGGCCGCCCTTCGGCGAGCCGGCTCTGACCGAGGACAGGCACGCCGAGGTCATCGACCCGCTCGCCACGACGCCCGCACTGGCGATCGGCTGGCGGGTGCCCGACCCCGTGAACGACCTCGACGCCTACCTTCCCTACGTCGTCCTGAGCGAACTGATGTCGGACTCCGACGCGTCACGTCTGGAACAACGTCTGATCCACCGAGACCACCTCGCCATCTCCCAGGCGATGTACCTGGGCCTGTTCGGGGACCCGTTCGACGCGCGGAATGCCACCGGATTGATGTTCCAGGCCCATCACGCTTCGCAGACCAGCGCCGCACAGCTGATCACCGCCGTCGAGGACGAGTTGGCATCAGTGGCCTCCGGTGGCGTCGGCGACGCCGAACTGGCTCGGGTCCAAGCCCGGATCGCCGCCCAACTGCTGCGCCAGGCCGACCCTGTGCTGGGACGTACCCAGAGCTTCGCGGCCGGCGAATTGATCCACGGTCGGGCGGAGTTCGCTCTCGAGCTGCCGGCTCGACTCGCCGGGGTGGCTGCCGAGTCGGTGGCTGCCGCTGCGGCCGAACTACGCGCTCAACACAAAGCCGTGCTCGAACTCAAGCCGGGAGCCGGCGCATGACCACCGAGACAAGCAGTGAGCTGACCAACGGAGACACTTCAGAGTCGGCGGACATGGCTCTTCCGCCGTTGATCGAGGCGCGTGCCGGCCGAGCACCTCGGGCGGTCAGCGCGACCTTGCCGAACGGCCTGGACACCTTGGTCGTACGACGCCCGACCGTTCCGATGGTCGAGGTTCGGCTGCGGATCCCCTTGCCCGCTGCGAACAGCGCCACCGCAGCAGCCACCACCGCGCGGGGCTCGCTGATGTCGGCCTCGATGCTGTTCGGTACTGCCCAACGCAACCAGGAGCGACTGGCCAACGACCTGGCAGCGGTCGGCGCGGATCTGTCGGTCTCGGCCGACGCCGATCGGCTGCTCTTCTCGACTGCGGTCCTGCGCACCGGACTGTCCACTGTGCTCGGTCTGCTGGCCGAGGTAGTGACCTCTGCGTCGTATCCGTCGGCCGAGGTTGCCGCTGAACGCGACCGACTCGGCCAGCGGATCGCGATGGCACTGACCCAGCCCGCCGTAGTGGCCCGGATGGCGCGCTCCCGGCGGCTGTTCGGTGATCATCCGTATGCGCAGACAATGCCGGACCTGTCAGTGGTCGCCGGACTCGAAGCGGCAACCCTCCGACGGACACACCGCGACCGGGTGCGGCCCTACGGCGCCACCCTCGTCGTCGTCGGCGACGTGCAGCCGGCGACGGTGGTCAGGCAGGCCACATCGGCTTTCGCGGACTGGGTCGGCCCGGCGCGCAAGTCCAGGATGATGCCGCTGCCGGACTTCGATCCGGTCGGGATCACCCTCGTGGACCGCCCCGGCGCCGTGCAGTCCAATGTGCGGATTGGCGGCGGCGCGGTGGGTCGGCGGGATCCGGTCTACGCCGCGCTGCAGTTGGCCAATCTGATCTTCGGCGGCTACTTCTCCTCGCGGCTGACCGAGAATCTTCGCGAGCGCAACGGGTTCACCTACAGCCCGCACAGCGGAATCGACAACTCAGCTGCCGGTTCGACGATCCTCATCGACGCCGATGTTGCCAGTGCGGTGACCGCACGTGCCGTACACGAGACCTGGTACGAACTCGGCCGGATGGCGTTGGCGCCGGTCACGCAGGACGAACTGGACTCGGCGCGACGGTATGCGTTGGGCACCTTGGCGTTGTCAACTGCCACTCAGGCCGGCCTGGCATCCACGCTGACTAGCCTTGCTGGGCAAGGACTGTCGGCATCCTGGCTGACCGATTATCAAAAGGCGGTGGCTGGTGTGACGATCGCCGACGTTCAGGCGGTCTCACATCGCTATCTTTCGGTGAGCTCGTTGGCCACCGTGGTTGTCGGGGATGCGGCGCTGGTCGAGAATTCACTGGGATCGCTGGCAGCGTTGCGGAAACCGGGATGAGCCGAGGACTTCCAGCCGCACAGGGTCACCCCGGGCCCGTACGACCGGCATTGTCCCGCGCCCTCCACGACAGGGACGGCCTCCGTCGGCGAGAGATGCACGCGACCCTCGGGCGAGACCCGGACACCCACGTGCTGCTTGTGACCGAGGATTACCTCGTTCCGGTCCATGAGGCCGAAGGCGGGCCGGCCTTGCAATTCCGGGGCGCCGATGCGTTGGACTCCGAACCTGCCGGCTGGGCCTACCTAGGGACGTACGGCGGCACCAACTATGCGATGGCCAGGGGCGCGCGTGACATGCGGGCCGATCAATGGCTGGGCCTGCGCGACATCGGCGCAGAGGTCGGTGATCTCGACGCAGGGCTGCTTGTCCAAGCGGTGGGCCTTGCCCAGTGGCACGATCGCTCGGCGCACTGCCCACAGTGCGGGACGATGACCGAGTTGCGGGACTCGGGCTGGGTTCGACATTGCCCGGTCGACCGGACCGACATCTTCCCGCGCACCGATCCGGCGATGATCGTGCTGGTGCACGACGGAGCCGACCGGTGCGTGCTGGGCCGTCAGTCGGTGTGGCCGACCGACCGGTTCTCGGTGCTCGCCGGATTCGTCGAGCCGGGGGAGTCCGCGGAACAGGCCGTGGCCCGGGAGGTCTTCGAAGAGGTACGGCTCATGGTGACCGACATCCGCTATGTCACCAGCCAACCCTGGCCGCTGCCGCAGTCGCTGATGCTGGGCTTCACCGCGCGGGTGGACGGCGATCAGACGCTGGTCGTGGACCAGGACGAAATCGTCGAGGCGGCGTGGTTCAGCCGTGCCGAGCTCATGGATGCGGGCCGGACGAGGCCACGGCTTCCTTCGCCGGTCTCGATCGCCTTCCAGCTGATCACCGACTGGCTCGGCGAGAAGCCGGCGGCCCCGGCCTGGACCTGAGGCCGACTTCCCGCCGGTCAGGACGCGATCAGGCGGCCAGCTGGGACTTGACCTGCTCGATCGTGGGGTTGGTCAACGCGGTGCCGTCGGGAAAGATCAGCGTCGGCACCGTCTGGTTGCCGCCGTTTGCCCTCTCGACCAGATCGGCCGCGGCGGAGTCGGTCTCGATGTTGACCTCGGCGAAGTCGATGCCCTCGCTGTTCAGGTGACGCTTGAGGCGCACGCAGTAGCCGCACCAGCTCGTCGTGTACATGGTCACCTGCGGGGAACTCATCGAAGTCCTTCCATCTCGGGATCGGTACTGCGCACAACGCTGCGTCCCATTCATCTCTTCCCTGTCCACAGCGCGCCTCGGCGCTATTCCCCGTCCTTGCCCGGGACCGGACTGCGTCTGTGCTGACTGGGAGGATCCGGGGGTGGACGTGATCGCCGGCCTTGACCCCGAGCAGCAGCGAGCCGCCCTGGCCGTCCGCGGACCGGTCTGCATCCTGGCCGGAGCCGGTACGGGCAAGACCCGGACGATCACGCATCGCATCGCGCACGCCGTTGCCACCGGTCAGGTAGCGGCCGGGCAAGTGCTGGCTGTCACCTTCACCGCCCGAGCCGCAGGTGAACTCCGCTCCCGGCTGCGCCGGCTCGGCGCCGACGGGGTCAGCGCCCGGACGTTTCACGCGGCCGCGCTGGCCCAGCTGAAGTACTTCGCTCCGCGCGTGCTCGGCGGGCCGATTCCGCAGCTGCTCGAGAACAAGGCCAGGATCGTGGCAGCGGCCGCGTCCGCGGTGGGGGCACATCCCGATCGGGCTCTGGTGCGGGATCTGGCCGGCGAGATCGAGTGGGCGAAGACCAGCTTGATCTCACCGGAGGACTACCGCGAGCGGGCCGCTTCCGCCGATCGGCACACGCCGTTGGAATTCGGCAAGGTCGCGACTGCCTATGCCCGCTACGAGCAGGCCAAGTCTGAGCAGGGCGCCCTGGATTTCGAAGATCTACTTCTGGTAACGGCGTACTCCCTGGAGTCCCATCGGGACGTGTGCGAGGAGGTACGTGCTCGGTATCGCTACTTCGTGGTCGACGAGTATCAGGACGTCAATCCGCTCCAGCAGCGGCTGCTCGACGTCTGGCTGGGCGATCGGGATGACGTCTGTGTGGTCGGAGACCCGAGGCAGACGATCTACTCCTTCACCGGCGCCAGCCCCGACTACCTGCTGCAGTTCACCAGCCGCTTTCCGAGCGCGGAAGTGATCCGGCTGCACCGCGACTACCGCTCGACCCCGCAGATCGTCGGATTGGCCAACCGACTGATGAGCGCCACCGCCGAGCGGGAGATCGCTGGACTGGCTCTGGTCGGACAGCGACCCGACGGCCCGGTCCCCACGATCACCGAGCTGGCCGACGAACCGGCCGAGGCAGCCTCGGTTGCCGCGCGGTGCCTGACGCTGATCGCCAAGGGCGTCCCGCCCGCTGAGATAGCGGTGTTGTTCCGGATCAATGCCGCCTCGGCGGCCTACGAGGCAGCGCTGGCCCAAGCCGGGGTCCCGTACGTCCTGCACGGGGGACAGCGGTACTTCGACCGGCCAGAAGTTCGCCAGGCGCTGGTCCTGCTGCGCGCAGCCGCACGTTCGGAGCAGCCGCACGTCCCGACTGAGGGGCCGGGGCCGAGAGATCTGCCGGGGTCGGTCCGTGACGTGCTGACCTCGATGGGCTGGGTCGCCGACCATGCGCCAAGCTCCGGTGCGGCATTGGAAAAGTGGGGTTCGTTGGCCGCGCTCGTCGATCTAGCCGTGCAGATGGTCTCTGACACACCGGGAGTGGGACTTGACGATCTGGTCAACGAACTCGAGGGCCGGGTCGCCGCCCAACACGCTCCGGCCGTGCCCGGGGTCACCTTGGCATCGATGCACTCCGCCAAGGGTCTGGAGTGGGACGCGGTCTTCTGCGTCGGCCTCGTCGACGGAGTACTGCCGATCGCGCATGCCAAGCGGAACGAGGAGATCGAAGAGGAACGTCGACTCCTCTATGTCGCGGTGACCCGGGCCCGACAGCAACTCGGCCTGAGCTGGCACCGATCCAGGCAGGTCGGAGGCTCGGGCAACCGCCGCCGCAGCCGCTTCCTGACCACCCTTGACGGAGAGCACGACCCTGGGGGTCGGCGGCGCAAGTCCGCCAGCAAGCAGCGACGAGCCGAACTCGAGCCCGGCGATGAGGAGCTCTTCGATCGGCTACGGACCTGGCGGGCAGAGCAGGCCAAGGCCGGATCGGTCCCTGCCTACGTGGTCTTCTCCGACGCGACGCTGGTGGCGATCGCCGAGAGCCGGCCGCGAACGCAGGCTCAGCTCCGGATGGTCAGCGGGGTCGGGCCGACCAAGTGGGAGCGGTACGGGCCCGCCGTGCTCGAGGTGGTGAGCGGCGAGTCCGCCGATTTTCAGACAGCCGTCGAAAGTTCTCGGTAATTGGATTGCGGCCCCCACAGGGTCAGGCATACTCTGCGTCCTGCGCGTACATCTGGCGCGTGTTCGGTCCGTCTGAAAGGAGGAGCCCCGTGATCATCAAGACCAACGGCAGCGGTATCGCTGACGGCATGACGTGGGCTACCTCCGGCCGGCTCCGGTTCCTGGGGGCGCCTATCACCGCGCCCGATTTCGTTGCCGATGGGGACAAGTCTGTCCACAGCATGGTTGCCCAGGTCCAGGGCGGTATTCCGCCTCGAAGAGATCCGCATTGATCCCACGATCAACGCAGGTCCCCTTCGAGGCCGCGAATCCCACCCGGGATTCGCGGCCTTTTTCATTTCCCG
>JACCQS010000335.1 GCA_013814015.1 Geodermatophilaceae bacterium
TCGTGGACGGGCTGCGCGTCGATCATCCGGATGGCCTTCGCGATCCGGAGGGCTACGCCTGTCGCCTGAGTGCGGCCACCGGCGGGGTGTGGACGGTGATGGAGAAGATCCTCGAACACGGCGAGGACCTGCCCGAGGCCTGGCCGGTCGCTGGCACGACCGGATACGACCGGCTGGCGGCCATCGGTGGTCTGTTCATCGACCCGGCCGGAGAACATGCCATCACATCCTCCTACGGTGAGCTGACCGGCGCTTCGACGGATTTCGCCGTCGTTCAGCGTGAGGCCAAGCAGTGGGCCGTACGGGAATTGCTTGCTGCGGACGTCAATCGGCTCTCCGATTTACTGGCCTCGTTGTGCGAGGGCCGTCGGCATCAGCGTGACCGCACCAGGCATGAGCTGCATGATGCACTCGAGGAGCTGCTGGCCGCCTTCTCGGTCTATCGGACCTACGTCCAAGCCGAGGCGGGTGTCCTACGGCCGTCGGACATCCACTACGTCGAGGCTGCCTGTGCGACAGTCGCGCAGCGACGTCCGGACATCGATCCTGAGCTGCTCGCCTTCTTCGCCGATCTGTTGCTGCTGCGCCTGCCGACGCCCACGGCGGCCGAGCAGGAGTGGGTGATGCGTTTCCAGCAACTCACCGGTCCGGCCATGGCCAAGGGCGTCGAGGACACCACCTTCTACCGGTACACGCGGCTGCTCGCGCTGAACGAGGTGGGTGGGGACCTCGGGCGATTCGGGGCGACCGTCGACGACTTCCACGAGGCCAATGCTGCGGCGCACCGTCGATGGCCGGACACGATGACCACGCTGTCCACGCATGACACGAAGCGCTCCGCGGACGTACGGGCGCGGTTGTCCCTGCTCTCGGAGATCCCGCAGGAGTGGGCGGCGGCGTGCGCGCACTGGATGAGCGACTCGGCTACGCACTGGCCGGGTGGTGATCCCGACCGGCACACGCAGCACCTGTTGTTCCAGACCCTGGTCGGGGCCTGGCCGTTGTCGCTGCCGCGGGCAACGGAGTATCTGGCCAAGGCGACCAAGGAAGCCAAGCAGCACACGACCTGGACCGAACCAAACCAGGCATACGACCAGGCCAGGGATGCGTATGTGGCCGGGGTTTTCAGCGACCGGGATTTGATTGCCGCGATCGAGGGCTTCGTTGCTGTCCTGCTGGAGCCCGGGCGCATCAACGCGCTGGCCCAGACACTGTTGCAGCTCACCGTGCCGGGCGTACCGGACACCTATCAGGGCACCGAACTGTGGGATCTCAGCCTGGTCGACCCCGACAACCGGCGACCGGTGGACTTCGCCCTGCGCCATCGCCTGCTCGCCGACGTCGGTGGCCTCGCGCCGGATGCATTGTTGGCTCGCGCGGACGAGGGCCTGCCCAAGCTGCGGGTCGTACGCGAGGCACTGCACCTGCGTCGGCGCCGCCCGGAACTGTTCGGGGCTGGATCAGCCGGCGCGTACGAACCGCTGGCGTTCACCGGCTCTGCTGCCGGGCACGGAGTCGGCTTCACCCGCGGCGGCGCGGTCGCCGTAGTCGTGCCAAGGCTAGTCCTGCGCCTTTGCCTACCGGATGCGCCGACACACAGAGTCGATCCCCGGCGCGTCCTGGCACCAGGTAGGCAAAGCGCGGATTGGGAGGACACGACGGTCAGCTTGCCGACTGGCTCGTGGACCGACCTGCTGACCGGTTCGTCCTGGGCCGGCGGCGACGTCCGGGTCGGCGAACTGCTCGGGTGCTTCCCAGTCGCTCTGCTCGAAGCCAGCTCATGAGGCCCCCCGAACGTGGCGGTTTACGTCAAACCCGCCAGGAAATGGCGGGGACCGCCTGGAGGTTTACGTCAAAACCGCCAGGTAGAGGCGGCAGCGACTGACGTGGAATTCTCGGTATGGGCGCCGCGGGCCACGACGTCGGTCGAGATTGTCGCCGCGGGTCGCCGTACGTCGCTCACGCTCGGCGAGCGAGACCGGTGGTCGGCCGATGTGCCGGCTCTGGTGGCCGGGGCGGACTACTCGCTGTCGATCGACGGTGGTCCAGCACGCCCCGATCCGCGTTCGGCCCACCAACCAGCTGGTGTCGACGGGCCGTCGCGGGTCGTCGACCACGATGCCTACGAGTGGACCGACCCCGATTGGGGCGGAATCGAACTGGCCCGCTCGGTGCTGTACGAACTGCACGTCGGCACCTTCTCCGAGGCCGGGACCTTTCGCGGTGTCATCGACCATCTGGACCACCTGGTCTCCCTCGGCGTGGATGCCATCGAACTGATGCCGGTCGTCGAGTTCTCCGGAGCACGCGGATGGGGGTATGACTGCGTCGATCTCTGGGCGCCGCATTCGGCGTACGGCGGTCCCGACGGCCTGAAGGGCCTCATCAATGCCTGTCACGCAAGAGGTTTGGGCGTGGTACTCGATGTCGTCTACAACCACCTCGGGCCGGCGGGCAACTTCCTGGCCGACTTCGGCCCGTACTTCGACGACCGGCACCACACCAACTGGGGCCAAGGCATCAACGTCGACGGCCCAGGCAGCGACGAGGTACGCGCGTTCATCGTCGGCAACGCGCTGATGTGGCTGCGCGACTATCACGTCGATGGCCTGCGCCTGGACGCCGTACACGCCATCGTCGACGAGTCGGCGATCCACATCCTCGAGCAGATGAGCGTTGCCGTACAAAGGCTTTCAGCTGCTCGCGGGGTGCCGTTGTGGTTGATCGCCGAATCCGACCTGAACGCGCCGCGATTCGTCCGATCTCCCCGGGAGGGTGGGTACGGGCTGGCCGCATCCTGGGCGGACGAGTGGCACCATGCGCTGCACGCAGTGCTGACCGGCGAAACCGACGGCTATTACTCCGACTTCGGCTCTATCGAGCAGCTGGCCAAGGCGCTGCGGCAGGCCTGGGTGTACGACGGCGGGTACTCGGTCCACCGCGAGCGTTCGCACGGCCGCCCACCGACAGGTCTGTCCGGGGAGCAGTTCGTGGTCGCTGCGCAGAACCATGACCAGATAGGAAACCGGGCAGCTGGCGATCGGCTCGGAGCGCTCACCTCGGTCGGCCGCTGCAAGATCGCCGCCGCACTGCTGCTGACCGGCCCGTTCGTACCGTTGCTGTTCCAGGGTCAGGAGTGGGCCGCCTCCACGCCGTTCCAGTACTTCACCGATCACCAGGATCCCGAACTCGGTCGCGCTGTGTCCGAGGGCCGTACGAACGAGTTCGCCTACTTCGGCTGGCGACCCGAAGATGTTCCGGACCCCCAGGACCCCGCCACCTTCGAGCGCTCGCGGCTGCGGTGGGACGAGCTGTACGGGTCAGACCATGCCGCGATGCTCGACTGGTATCGGTCCCTGATCGCGTTGCGTCGCCATCATCCTGGCCTTGGCTGCGGGCCGCTGGACGACGTGAGTGTGGATTTCGAGACCGACCAGCAGTGGCTGGTGATACGGCGTGCGATCGCGGGCGTGGCGGTTGGGATCAATCTCGGCGAGTCACGGGTCCTGCGGCTGGCTGGTGACGTCCTCTTGTCCTCCACACCGGCGCCTGAGAACATCGGCGGCGGTTTCCTCGTCCTTCCGCCGGACTCGGTCGTCATCGTCAGTTTCTAGGAGAATTAGTGTGCGGATATCGAGCAGATAGGGCCTTTGGCGGCGAACGAC
>JACCQS010000362.1 GCA_013814015.1 Geodermatophilaceae bacterium
TGGTCGACCTGATCGACGAGTACGCGCGCCACAACGGCCACGCCGACCTGATCCGCGAGTCAGTGGACGGGCTGGTGGGCGAGGACCCACCGCAGCCAGGATGACGGCCATGAAAGCGCCGATCCGCGCCGAGGTTCTCCCCCGAGGCCTCGTTGGCCGGCAGGATGGTCAGCTGCTCGGCGCGGATCGGCGCTTTCTCGCCGACTTCCGGGTCCCCGGATTACACGGAAGCACTGGCAAGGTCGTCGTCGACGACATCGACGTCACCGCGTTCGTGGCTGCCGAACTCGACCGGCGACATCCCGAGCGCGTGCAGCTGCGAGGGATGCGCACAGCCGAGGACTGCCGGGCGATGTGGGACACGGTCGAACGGTCTGGTCGCCTCGCGGATGCCGCAGCTGGGGCTCGACCTCGGCCGCTGTCTTCGGCGCCGAGGGCGCTTTCGATCCGCCAGCCACCCGCGCGGCCCTTGCCAGTTTCGGGGAGCCGGTGTTGCTACTTGCCGGGGAACTCGACGTGGCAGCCCCGCCGAGCGTGGTGGCGGAGTTGGCCGGATTGTTCCCGAACGCGAGGCTGGTCACCCAGCCGGGAGGCGGCCATTTTCCCTGGCTCGACGACCCCGTCTGGTTCAGCACGACGGTCGCAGCGTTCCTGCAGTGACAGCCGGTGCCACGATAGGCCGGTGGATCATGGCGTGGGGGTCCCGGCCTGTACGCCGAGGAGCTAGCCCGCCGTGGGGCGTAGGTCTCCGGATTCGATCAGAGCCCGAGCATGGTCAACTTGAGCCGAGACCGCGTCCCGCAGGCAGACTTCCGGGTCCACGAGGCCGGTGAACCTTTCGACTGGCTGCGTCACGGCGGCAGCTACTTCGACGTCCGCGTCATCGAGGAGACCTGGAGCAAGGGCTGGCAGGTCCGCTACTGGATCGCCCCGCTGGAGCAGACCTGTGAGGAGCTACCCGAAGCCGGGTTCCTGATCGAGCGGATGCGCGAACCAAGGCCGGCACGCGAAGCCAAGGCGCTGAACCCGGAATACTACGAACTGCTGCACCGCGAACCTCGCGGGTTCTTGGCGCTGCGCGCTGTCGCCCGCAAGTAGCGTGGCGAGTCCTTGACGGTTCAGCACCGACCGAACGGGTAACAAGACGATCGGGCAACAAACTCACTGTGGAGGCATCATGGAGACGAGCACCATCATCTGGATCGTCGTGGCAGTCCTGGTCGTACTGGCTTTGATCGCTGTGGCCGTCAGAATGAGTGGCAGCCGGAAACAGGACCGTCAGCGTTCGAAGGCCGGTGAGATCAGGCAGCAGGCGGCTTCGGAGGAATCAACGGTTCGCCGGCACGAGGCCGAGGCAGCCGAGCAGGATGCCCTGGCCCGTCAAGCTCGTGCTGAGGCCGACCGCAAGGCCGCCGAGGCGGAGAAACTGCAACTGGGAGCCGAGGAGCGGGGCGAGCAGGCCACCGAGAAAAGGACCGAGCACACCGACCGGCTGCGCAGCGCCGATGAAGTGGACCCTGACGTACCCGACCGGGGTGTCGGGGACACGCACGCTGACCGGTCAGCCGACAGACGCGATGTCGGACCTGCACCTGGTGCGAGCGGTCGCGGGGAAAGCGGTCGTCCGTCAACCACCCATGGTCCCCTCGAGGGCACCCAGTAGGTAGATCACCAGCACGACAGCGGCGAGGCACAGCGCCAGGACAACGACAGTCGGCACCACAACCCACCGGCGCTTGAAGCGCCACCTCGGCCGCTGTGGTGCGGGCTGTGCGGGCTGACCGATCGAGGCCTTCTGCCTCGATGCCTTCGCCGGCCTACTCGCGCTGGACGTGGGACGTCCGCGCGTTCCAGTCGAAGCGGCCTCGGCGGCTTTGTGCGCGGCCTTGGTGGCCAATGAGCGCGTTGCCTTGGCCAGGGCAGACAGGTCAGCGACGTCCAGGCGCTCCACCCTGGTCGGTTCGCGAGGGACGTACGAAGTCGGCGGCGGTGCGGCCGGTCGGCTGATCGCAGGGGCGGGTCCCATCAGCACCCGATTCAGGCCAGCCTGTACCTGGTCGACGGTCATCCGTTGAGCCGGGTCCTTGGTCAGGCAACCCAACAGGACCGGCGTCAGCGGTCCGGCGGCCAGAATCGGAGCCGGCGGCTCGGTGATCACCGCAAGCAGCGTGGCCATCGCGTCGCCGCGTTCGAACGGCGGCCGCCCCTCCACCGCGGTGAACAGGGTCGCCCCCAGCGACCACACATCCACCGCAGGCGAGGGGACCTCGTTGCGAGCCCGCTCCGGTGACATATACGACGGCGAGCCCAGCAGGATGCCCGCTTCGGTCAGGCCGGATTCCCCGCTGGAAGTGGCGATGCCGAAGTCGGTGAGCCAGGCTCGCCACTGCGCACCGATCAGCACGTTGTCGGGCTTCACGTCGCGGTGCACGATTCCGGCCCGGTGGGCTGCCTGCAGCGCTCCGAGCAGGTCCATGCCGATCCGGGACACGAGGTCCGCAGGCATCGGGCCTTGATCCTGGAGCACCTGCGCCAGGGTGCGTGAGGGTATGTGCTCCATCACGATCCACGGCCTACCGTCCTCCTCGACGACATCGTGGACGGTGGTCACCCGAGGATGCTCGAACCGCGCGGCGGCTCGCGCCTCGCGCAGCGTCCGCTCGCGGAGCAGGCGGCGTTCCTCCACCGCGGCGGCCTCGAAGGTGACTTCCTTGATCGCGACCTGCCGGCCCAGTACGGAGTCGGTGGCAAGCCACACCGTGCCCATTCCGCCGTGCCCCAAGGGGGTACGCAATGTGTACCGGCCGGCCAAGACCCGGCCCACGCCGGCCGGATCGGCCATCATGGGTCAAAGTTACCCGGCGCAGGTGTCAAGTAAGCCCGTTCTCCTTGGGGGCCGAACAGCATGAGCAGCTCGGCGGGGCGGCTGTCGGCGCTGCCGATCCAGTGCGGCACCCGAGTGTCGAAGTCTGCCGCCTCCCGGGGCTCATCCGGAAGTCCTGGTCGCCGAGCACGAACCGCACCGCGCCGTCCAAGACGTAGAACATCTGGTAGCCCTCATGGGACTGCAGGGCCCGTGTGGACTCACGACCCGCCGGTGGGTAGACCGCCTTGTAGACCTGCACTCCTCCGGGCCGAAGAGCCAGCGGGACGATCGTCAGCCCAAATCGCCGCACCGGTCGCAGGTTGATCCGTGGGTCACCGGTCTGCGGCGCCTGGACCAACTCGTCGATCGAGACGCCGTGGGCCCGGGCCAGCGGCAGCAGCTGCTCCAGGGTCGGGCGTACCCGTCCGGTCTCTAAACGGGACAGCGTGCTCGGGGTCAGGCCGGTCTCGTCTGCCAGGTTGGCCAGGGTCGCGCCCCGAGCCCGGCGCAGCGCTCGCAGCCGCGGCCCGGCGCCGGCCAGTACGTCCGCTGTGGTGCGCTTCACGACGGCCATCATGCAGATCTGCATGCTTCTTTGCGAATTCTGCGCGTGGTCGGCGACTCTGCCTGCGGAGGTGAGGCCTGATGGTCAGGCATGACGGTGCAACCCGGGACGGCGCACGCGACCAAGGATTCCGATCCCGCAGAGCCGAGAAGCTGTCCCGACGCGACCTGATCGATGAGCGGCTCCGGGGCGCTGGCGCGGCACGGCGCGCGGCACCGTCCGCATGGACGTCGGGTGTGCCCTCATGAGCCGGACGACCCGGCCCGACGGGCTGCGCACCCGCCTCGACGAGCTGCTCGAGGAGTACCGCGCGACCCTGCACGACAGCCTGGAGGGGCTGACCGAGCAGGAGGCCCGGGCGTCGCTCGTCCCCTCGAAGACAACCCTGCTCGGCCTGCTGAAGCACGTGA
>JACCQS010000370.1 GCA_013814015.1 Geodermatophilaceae bacterium
ACACCTGGCTGCCCGATGCCGGCGCCGAGGCCCCGATCGGGGGGGCGGTCCTGCTCGTCGGGGTGCTGGACAAGGTCGGAACGTTCGGCTTCCTGCGGTACTGCCTGCCGCTGTTTCCCGACGCCAGTCGGGCGTTCGCTCCCGCGATCCTGGTGCTCGCTGTCCTCGGGATCCTGTACGGCGCCTTGCTTGCCATGGGCCAGACGGACATGAAGCGACTGGTGGCCTACACCTCGATCGCGCACTTCGGGTTCATCGCGTTGGGTGTCTTCGCTTTCACCACCCAGGCGGGCACCGGCGCAGTGCTCTACATGGTCAACCACGGAATCTCGACCGGGGCGCTGTTCCTGATCGTCGGCATCCTGATCAGTCGAGGAAAGTCGCGCACGATCGGTGACTACGGCGGAGTGAGCAGCGTGACTCCGTTGCTGGCCGGCGCGTTCCTGTTGGCCGGGTTGTCCTCCCTGGCGCTACCGGGCACGAACAGTTTCGTCAGTGAGTTCCTGGTCCTGCTTGGCTCTTTCGGGCCATACCCGGTGTTCTCCATCCTCGCGACGGTGGGCATCATCCTGGCCGCTCTCTACATCCTGCTGATGTATCAGCGCACGATGCACGGGCCGATCAAGCCGTCGGCGCGGGGGTTCAAGGACTTGAACAAGCGGGAACTTGCCTATCTCAGTCCGCTACTCGCTCTGATCATCGTGCTGGGGGTCTACCCGAAACCTTTGCTGGACATCATCACCCCAGCGGTCAACGCGACGATGGCCGATGTGGGCGCCGACCAGTCGAGCGCTCAAGCCGAGAACGGAGGAGGCGACTGATGCCCGATCTCAGTGCACCATCGATCTCTTACGCGGGCCTGGCTCCGGTCCTCATCGTGTTGGGAGCTGCGTGCATCGGCGTACTCGTCGAAGCCTTCGCCCCGCGGCATGTGCGGTGGAACGCCCAGGTCGCCCTGGCATTGTTCGGCACCGTGGGTGCGCTGGTCGCCGTCATCCTGGTCGCCGGTAGCAACGAGCTCACCGCGGCCCGCGCCGTCGCAGTCGACGGGACGGCACTGTTCATCGAAGGGACGATCGCGGCCTTGGGTGCGCTGTCGATCCTGATGTTCGCCGAACGCGCTCTCGACCCGGCAAAGAGCGCGTTCGTGGCCTCGGCCGCCCTTCCGGTCGGTAGTTCCTCGGACCGCAAGCTCTCCGCGGCGCCGTACTCCCAGACCGAGGTCTTCCCGCTGGCCAGCTTCGCCATCGGCGGGATGATGCTCTTCGCCGCGTCGAACAACCTGCTGGTCATGTTCGTCGCGCTCGAGGTGCTGTCGCTGCCGCTGTACCTGATCTGTGGGATGGCCCGGCGGCGCCGGCTGCTGTCCCAGGAGTCCGCCGTCAAGTACTTCCTGCTGGGTTCCTTCGCCTCGGCGTTCTTCCTGTACGGGCTCGCGCTGATCTACGGATACTCGGGGACGGT
Source organism: Geodermatophilaceae bacterium (assembly GCA_013814015.1). GTDB lineage: Bacteria > Actinomycetota > Actinomycetes > Mycobacteriales > Geodermatophilaceae > JACCQS01. The sequence goes on from JACCQS010000370.1 coordinate 1,465, forward strand.
CGACCTCGGCGAGATCAGGGAGGCCGCCGCACGCTCGGGCTCGTCGGATGCGTTGTTCATCATCGGTCTTGCCCTGTTGATCGTCGGACTCCTGTTCAAGGCCGGCATCGCGCCGTTCCATGCCTGGACCCCGGACGTCTATCAGGGCGCACCGACGCCGGTTACCGCGCTGATGGCCGCTTGCACCAAGGTGGCAGCCTTCGGCGCGATCCTGCGGTTGCTCTACGTCGGCTTCGGCACGTCGGAATGGACGTGGCGCCCACTGATCTACAGCATCGCAATCGTGTCGATGGTGGTCGGTGCGATCATCGGGATCACTCAGACCGATGTGAAGCGCATGCTGGCCTACTCCTCGATCGCCCACGCCGGATTCATCCTGACCGGTGTGATCGCCCTGGGTGATGCTGCAACCGCCGGACGCGGGCTGTCCAGCACGCTGTTCTACCTGCTCACCTACGGCCTGATGACAGTTGGCGGCTTCGCCGTCGTGACTCTCGTACGCGATGGCGACGGTGAGGCGACGCATCTGTCGAAGTGGGCTGGCCTCGCCTCACGGTCGCCGTTGACCGCGGCGACCATGACGCTGTTCCTGCTGGCACTGGCCGGATTGCCGTTGACCAGTGGTTTCACCGGGAAGTTCGCCGTCTTCCGGGCCGCGATCGAGGACGGTGCTTGGCCACTCGTCGTCGTCGCTCTGCTCACCAGTGCCATCGCCGCGTTCTTCTACCTGCGACTCGTCGTGCTCATGTACTTCTCCCCGCCGGCTGACGACGGGCCCACGGTCGGCGTACCTGGACTGCCGACGACGATCGTGCTCGCGGTCACGGCCGCGGCCACGGTGATCCTGGGACTGGCTCCCGGTGCGGTCCTGGACCTCGCCGAACAGGCCGCGGTCCTGGTCGGTTAGACGGGGCTAGCCAAACGTGCGTACGGGCGCCGACAGCGTCGAGGAGTCTCCCACGCCTGGGCGGGCGGCGGCGGCGCTCGGGTTGACCGCGATCGGCGGCGACCTCGAACCGGTCCTGCAGCGTGGCCTGGACGACGTCGAGGAGTTACTGCGCGCCAGCGTGTCCAGCGACTTCGAGTTCGTGGGCCAGGCCTCGCGTCATCTGGTCGAGGCGGGCGGGAAGCGGTTCCGCCCACTGTTGACGTTGCTGGCCGCGCAGCTGGGGAATTCCACCGCTGCCGGTGTCGTGCCCGCTGCGGTGGTGGTGGAACTGACGCACCTCGCCACGCTGTATCACGACGACGTGATGGACGAGGCCGACGTACGCCGTGGTGCACCGAGTGCGAACAGCCGGTGGGACAACAGCGTGGCCATCCTGACCGGGGACTTTCTCTTCGCCCGGGCTTCGGACCTACTGGCCGACCTGGGACCGGAGGCGGTCCGCATCCAGGCCCGTACGTTCGAGCGGCTGGTCACCGGCCAGATCCGGGAGACTGTGGGTCCGGCGGCGGACGCTGACCCGGTCGAGCACTACCTGTCGGTGCTGACCGACAAGACCGGCTCCCTGGTCGCGACGGCGGCCCGGTTCGGGGCGATGTTCGCCGGCGTCCCCGATCCGATCCGGACCGGGCTCACCTCCTACGGCGAGGCGGTCGGCATCGCCTTCCAGATCTCCGACGATCTGCTCGACATCTCCAGCGAGCAGGGAATCTCGGGCAAGGCACCGGGAACCGATCTTCGCGAGGGGATCGCCACACTGCCGATCCTGTTCGCCCGCGCCGGGAAGGACCCAGCCGAGGCTGGGTTGCGGGAGTTGTTGGCCGGGCCGCTGATTGATCCGGGCGTCCATGCCGAGGCGCTGGCCGGGTTGCGCGCCTCCGATGCGATGGTTCGTGCCCAGTCCATGCTGGTGAGCTACGTCGATCGAGCCAAGCTCACCCTTGCGCCGCTACCAGAAGGGCCGGTGCGCGACGCCTTGGCCAGCCTGTGTGACGTGATGCTGGAGCGCACCGCCTGACAGCGAATCATGAGCAGCGGCAGCGGATCGGTCCCGAGGTCGTCTCGGTGACAGACGCTAGGCGGCGACGATCAGCTGGCCGGACATCTGCGGATGCTCGCTGCAGGTGAAGTCGTAGGTCCCTTCTTCGCTCGGAGCGTTGAAGGTCAGCTCTTCGCCCTGCCCGAGCAGGTCGGTGTTGAAGCTCGTACCGTCCGTGGCGTCTACGTCGTGACTGGCCGAGTCTTCGTTGACCACGCGGATCAGCGCCTCGGGAGCGACGGTCAACGGCTCCCCGTAGGCGAAGTCAGCGATCGTGATCGTCCCGGCCGCCTCACCGTCGTCCCCGCCGGTGTCTTCTCCGCCGCCCCCGCCGCAGCCGACCAGCATCAGGGACAGAGCGAACAGAACTGCAAGCAGGCGTCTCATGGCTGTGATTCAACTGCATCATTGGGAGTTGGCGAACGGGTTTGAGATCACGACTAACCGTGAATACTGCTGCTAATGGGTAGTCACCTCAAACGGGTCGGGCTGGTTCCGGCTCTGCTGGCCGTCGTCGTCTCGATCCTCTTGTCCGCGTGCGGCGACGATGCGCAACAGACTTCGTCGGGGAACGCCAGCACCGCGGCAAGCCCCAGTCTCGGGCCGGACCAGCGCGAGCCGGAACTCGTGGTGGACGTCCTGGTCGAGGGCTTGAGCAATCCATGGGATCTAGCCCAGGCTCCGGACGGTGCGATCATCTTCGATCAACGCGGCGGTGGCTTGTCGGCATACCTTCCCGACGGCAGCGTTCGTCGGATCGAGGCAGACTTCGGTGACCTGTTCGCCAACGGTGAGACAGGTTTGATGGGCCTCGTGCTCGACCCCGGCTTCGCCGAGAATCGGCGATTCTTCACCTGCCAGGGCTTCTCCGGCGGAGACGGTGACATTCGGGTCATCTCGTGGGAGATGGCCGCCGACTATGCCGCCGCGACGCGGCTTGCTGATCCACTGGTGGCGGGCTTGCCGCTCACCTCCGGTCGGCATGGCGGCTGCCGGCTGCGTTTCGATGCCGAAGGCGCACTGCGGATCGGTACCGGCGATGCCGCCACCGGAAGCAACGCCCAGGATCTGACATCGCTGGGCGGCAAGACGCTTCGGGTCGATCCCGACACCGGCCAGCCGTGGCCGGACAATCCGTTTCTCGGCGATGCGCAGGCAAACCCGCTGATCTACACCTATGGACACCGCAACGTGCAGGGCTTGGCCCTTCGACCGGGCACCGGAGACATGTATTCCGCCGAGCACGGGCCGGATATCGACGACGAGGTCAACCTGCTGATCGCAGCCGCAAACTATGGCTGGAATCCGGTGGGTGATGACCCCGGTGACTACAACGAGTCCGTACCGATGACCGACCCGGCCATCGACGGCGCGCAACCAGCTGTCTGGTCCTCGGGGGAACCGACGATTGCCACCAGCGGGTCGACGTTCCTCGACGGCGAGACCTGGGGCGGCTACGACGGGCTGCTGCTGATCGGTCTGCTGGCCGGAGAGGGCATCCTCGCTCTTCAACTAGGCGAAAACGGAGAGCTGATCTCGGCCAGCCGACTTCCGGGGTTCGACGGGACGTATGGACGGATCCGTACGGTACAGCTCGGCAACGACGGTTCGCTCTACGTGACGACGTCGAACGGCGATGGAAGTGACGTGCTGCTCCGGGTGACTCCGCAGCTCTGAGCCCGCGGACGGATGGCGCCCGCCGCTAGAAGGTGCTGAGTGCTGGCGGGCGAGGCGGTACCGGAGTGGACACGATGAAGGAGCTCGTGGTCTGTCCGAGGATGAGGAACTGATCCAGGACGTCCTCGAGGCTCTCGATGGACGGGACATGGACCTTGAGCAGGAAGCAGTCCTCGCCGGAGATGCGATAGCACTCGCTGATCTCGCGAACCTTTCCGGCGAGTTCGGCTATCCGAGGCAGCTGCCCGGGACCGGGGCGGATTCGCACCCAGGCCGCCACGGGCAGCCCGATGGCGGCTGGGTCGACATCGAGTCGGTAGCCGCGGATCACCCCGGTCTGTTCGAGCCGGGTCAGCCGCTCCCGCACGGCGGGCGCCGACATCCCGATCCGCCTAGCCAGCTCGGAGATGCTCGCCCGGGGGTCGTCGGTCAGGGCCTCGATGAGTTGGCGATTCACCTGGTCGAGTAGCGGCTTCGAATTCGGAAAGCCGGATGGCGGTCTCGCCTGGCCTCGTAGGGGCAATGGACCTCCTTGGCCTTCGAACGCTACTGGCTTCCACCCACATAGCCTTCAACAATGATGACATGACATCCGGCCCCGGCGACACCGGACCGCGCCCCTTCATGTCGTCCGCCACATTTGTCCGGGTTCCACCGCATGCCTACTTCGTGGTGAGCGCGGTCTTCCACTACCTCGGGCCAGCTTTCGCCGTGTTGCTGTTCGCCCGGGTGGACGTGCTGGGCGTCGCGTGGCTGCGAATTGCCTCCGCTGCACTGATCTTCGGGCTCTGGCGCCGGCCCTGGCGGATCTGGGCCCGGCTCGATCCCGCGGCACGCAGAGTCATGGCCGCTTGGGGGGCGGTGCTCGCGGTCATGAACAGCTGCTTCTATCTGGCGATCGACCGGCTTCCGCTCGGCACGGTCGCCGCGATCGAATTCCTGCCGGTCATCGTCTTGGCCGCACTTGCCATGCGAACGCGACGTAATGCTCTTGCGCTGGTCCTCGCCGTCGGCGGGGTCTACCTGCTCACCGACGTACGGCTGGTCGCGGAGCCGCTCGGGCTGATTTTCGCCGCTGCCAACGCGCTCCTGTTCGCGCTCTACATTGTTCTCGGACACCGCGTCGCCCAGAGCGAGGTGGTGTCTGGGATCGATGGGCTGGCAATGTCCATGTTGATTGCCGCGGGGATCGCTCTTCCGATCGGAATCTGGGATGCCGTTCCGGTCTCTACCGATCCGGTGGCTCTGGCCGCCGGAATCGGCGTGGGCATCTGCTCTTCGGTCATCCCCTACGTCTGCGACCAGCTCGCAATGGCCCGGCTCAAGCGCGCCACTTACGCAGTGCTGATCTCGCTGTTGCCGGCGACCGCGACGGTCATCGGCATCGTCGTCCTGACCCAGATCCCAACGCTGCCCGAGGTTTTGGGGGTTGCGCTGGTGATCGTCGGGGTTGCGGTTCATCGCGAATGATCGGTGGTCGGGATGGTGTCGCCCTCGGGCTGGGAGAACCTCGCCCCCATGTGTTCGTTGAAACCTCACGGTACGAACTCGACGTCAAGCCGGGATTCGCTGGTTGACTTCAAGGGCGCTTGAGGATACAGACTCGCGGCCATGGATATGAGTCGAGTACGAATGCAGCAGTCATGCAGGTAGCCGAGGTGGCGCAGTTCGGTGGGCCGGAGGTGCTACGGACCAGTGACGCACCGGAGCCGGTCGCCGGCCGCGGCGAGGTCGTTATCGATGTGGTGGCGGCTGACGTGCTGTGGGTCGAGACGATGATCCGGCGTGGCGACGGAGGTGAGCACTTCGATGTCACGCCACCGTACGTACCCGGTAACGGTGTAGCCGGCCGGGTTCGGTCCGTCGGCGGCGGTATCGATCCGGAATGGATCGGCCGCGACGTGGTCGCGCACACGGGCGAACGCGGCGGCTATGCCGAGCAGGTCGCCGTGCCCATCGAGAAGGTGGCAGCTGTACCCGACGGGGTGGGACTGCCGGAGGCGGCAGCCCTGCTGCACGACGGAATCACCGCATTGACGCTCTTCGAGCGCAATCAGATCGGCCTCGAGGATGCGGTTTTGGTGATCGGCGCGAGTGGCGGGCTCGGGATCATGTCGGTTCAGCTGGGGCGTGCGCGAGCCGCGCGGGTCGTCGCGGTCGGCCGTGATGGATCCAAGCTGGCGCGGATCCGGCAGTTGGGTGGTGCCGACGCAGTCATCGACTCCGAGGCGTCGGATTGGGTCGAGCAAGCTCGTCGTGCGCTTGGCGACGACGGCGCGACCGTGATCCTCGACAACGTGGGTGGTTCCGTAGGCAAGTCCGCCTTCTCGTTGATCGCGCCGGGCGGTCGGTTCTCCGCTCACGGGACTCCGAGCGGCCAGTTCGCCGAGATCGACCCAGCCGAGGCAGATCGGCTCGGTGTCACGGTCGGCGGGATCCAAGACGTGCAACTCACCGACGTC
>JACCQS010000388.1 GCA_013814015.1 Geodermatophilaceae bacterium
GCGATCGCCGCCCGGCAGGCGCCGGCGTCGGGATGATCGACTTCGAGGAGGAGGGTCTTGTCCGACTGCACGATCAGGGGTCCGTCGGTCACTTGTCCAGAGTAGGCGTCGGTTCCGACTGCCGCTCGTGAGTCGCCCGCCGCACCGCCCTTGCTCATGATCATGCTCATGAGCGCCCTGGACTGAGTACCGCTATACCCAAGGCGCTCACGATCAATGGCGGCCTGCGTCGGTGATCCGCGATGCCAAGATCATGAGCGCTGGCGGTCGAGTCCAGCTGCATCCAGGCCGCTCACGATCATGAGGGCCGGCGGGTTCAGGAAGCGATCGCGCGGGCGAGGACGGCACGAATCTCGTCCAGAACGCCGTCGACGTCGTGGATCAGTCGATGAACAGAGAACCGCAGGACCAGCACCCCATTGGCCTGGATCGCGTTCTGCCGACGCTGATCTGCCTCCCAGGCGGCGGCGTCCAGATGCCACCGGGCCCCATCGATCTCGACGGCGACGGAGGCCTCGCGCCAGAGGGCGTCGAGTACGACTTTTCCGTACGCCGTTTCGATCGGAACGTTCCACTCGGGCTCGGGCAGTCCAGCCCGCCGAACTGCGCGACGAAAGCGGGACTCACCCATCGACCGAGTGCCGACCCCGACGTCCTCGAGCGACTCGCGTAGCCAACGACTGCCGCGACGGGGGACGTCGCCTACGGCTGCCTCCAGCTGGGCGACGGACACCAGGCGACGCTGCACAGCATCGGAGACCAGGGCGCGTACGTCATCGCGGGTGAGCAGCGTCCCGGCGACATCGAGGACCGTACGGGTGGGTTCGCTCCAGCGGAGGTCGCCGTTGCGCTCGAGTCGGCACGGGCGCTGAGACTGGTGCACGACGACGAACCCGTGGCTCCGCGGATGCTGGGTATGCGGGATCGTCAGATGCACCAAGTCGGTTGGGCGTACCCGCAGACCTTGGACGTACGCCGCCGTGTTGTGGCTGAGAAAGCTGGCCGGTCCGGCATAGAGCAGCGCACAGCGCCGCAACTGATTCGCCGAGACCGGGCCGTTGTGCAGTACGACCACCCCGGGCAACGCCGCCTGCCAACGACCGCTGCGCAACGCCGATCGAATTCGGAACTGACTGAATCCCGCCGCCAGCAAGGCAGCGCGACTCGCGATGCCCGCACGGAACTGGAGAGCGACTGCACCCAGAGCGCTCACGATCACGAAGACACGAAGAGCACGAAGACACGAAGACACGAAGACACGAAGACACGAAGAGCACGAAGAGGTCGTGCGGGCGATCGCCTCCGTGCGGGCCAGCGGGTCCGACCCGGCAGGACGCTCAGTCGTCGGCGAGCGCGACCGAGGTGATCCGGTGGACGGCGAAGGTGCGCGGCTCCTCGCGGCGGTGGTCATAGGCGGTCAGGAAGCCGCCGGTCAGAGAGATCGGCTCCACGAAGCGCTGGCTGGACTGGCCGTCGGCGTTGACGTACCCGATCCAAAGCCCGTCGTCCTCACGCAGCGCCCGCTGCAGCGTCTCCAGGATCGTGGCCGTGGTTAGGCCAGGGATGGATGGAACATGTCTGGTACGTCGTTGAGCCCGCGCCGCTGTGTCGCCCGTACGCATCCGCCGGATGACGGTCTGCCGCTGATCGGCGGTCAACTCGGTATGCCGTGGCACTGGGCTGGTCCGGCGACCCGGCGCGCGTTGTCGCTGGGCGAGTCCGGAAAAGATGATCCCGCCGGAAGATTCGGCAGCCGGAGCGTAGCCGGCCCCGCGCAGGGCGTTCAGAATCTCCTCCGGATCGGCGGCACTGACCAGGACCCCCGGTGCCAACGGTCGAAAGCCGTAATCGGTGAGTCGCCGGTCCGCGGTGACCTGGGCGATCAGGGAGTCGTCGTCGCTGCGCAGGTACGTCGAGGCAGTGCCCACCCGCAGACCGCCGTGGCGGCGACTGATGTCGTCGATCAGGTACGTCAACGTCTGAGGTACTGGCGTACGGGAGTGCCGCCCGAAAAACGAGTGCAAGTCCTGCGCCGTCCAACCGGCATCCAACGAGCGACGAAGCGATACCGCTGAAATACGGAAAACCGTTGCCCCGCCTGAGGACTCGACATCGGCGACTAGCCCGAGCGATCGGGACAGCTCAGGCTCGAGCGGGCCGGGGGCCACCGCGCTGAGGTCGGGCTGGACCAGGATGTGGTCGATCAGCGGCGGCAGGACCGCCGCGACTGCGCGCTCCAGGCGGTCGGCACCGGCCAGCAGCGCCCGGCCTGGCCCGGTCAACGCGTCGGCGGCCACGATCCCGAGCAACCGGGCCTCCTCCAGCGCTCCCCGCGCGGCCACGGCGAACTCCGGACCACGGCGTGGCGCGGACCAGGTGAGCAGCCTCAGCAGCTCATCGACTGACCAGGTTGTTCCCGGCGCAGTCGAGGTCAAGGGCTCCAGGACGGCTCGTCGGGTCGCCGGCGCACCGTGCCGGATCAGCTCCGGGGACAGCGGGGCCAGCGTCCGACCCGCGCCGTCTCGACGGCCGGCCAGCCCAGCCTGTCGGCTGGCGCCCAGCCAGGCCCCGGCCAAGGTCGCCCACCGGTCGGCCAGCGGCTGATCCAGCCAGACGTCGAGCATTCTGGTGGGCAGCCAGTGCTCGCCGTCGCTGGCGATTCCGATCAACTCGGCGGCCAGCGAGATCTCCAGCAGCACAGCTGCGGTCGGCTCGTCCACGTGCGCGGCGCGGGCCAGCCGACGGTGCTCTCGTACCCCGACGCCCCCGCTGCGCAGGACCCCCGCGTGGTCCAGGTCCAGCGCTGTGAGGAGGTCTTCGACGTTCTGCAGCACACCGAGAACGGCACCGGCGGTCATCTTGTCCAGCGTGACCGGCTCGACCTGTCCTGCGGCCGGGTCCGGGCGTAGTCGCGGTGGGCCGAAGGGCGCGTCCCCTCGTCCGGCGAGGCCGATCTCACGGGGCAGTTCGACTGTCGAGTCGTTGACCCTGACCAGGATTCCCCGCCGAAGCAGCCGACCGATCGTGCCTGGACTGTGCTCGTCGGGAGTCCAATCCTCGGGCAGCCGTCCCTGCGGTGGGCCAGCCGCCAGCCGCTCGACGAGGGCGCGCTCATCGCCGGCCAGCTCTGGTAGGGATTTCACGAGAGCGGCCGGGTCGGCGTCGGGATCGCCGCTCAGATTGGCAAGCGGCCGACCGAGCCCGCAGGGGTAGCCGACCAGCAACCGGATGCCCTCCATCAGATGCAAGGCGTCTTCTGCCCCCCACACCAGGCCCAACCCGGTCAGCCGATCGAGGCTGCGGGCCAGATCGTCGGCCGGAACGCCGACCAGCTTGCCGGCCAGGTCACTGCACCCGATCGGGGTCGGAAGAAGCAGCATCGCCTCGACTACCTGCAGTACCCCTGCGTCCAGTTGGTCCAGCGCCCGGCTGATCGAGACCTGGCCGATGAGACGGCCGGCCAGTGAGGCAACGTCCGGCGGTGCGGGCCGGGCAACGTCGGGACGGGCCCGCAACAGCTCGGCGAGCCAGTCGTCGGGTTGGGCGCGCAACCACTCGGTATAGGACGACGCGAGCGGACGCGTCGAAACCGAGGCGGACATAAGTCCCTCCAGGCTACCCGCGCCATAGCCACCCACCGCTGCACGAGACGATGCGCCGGTGGCAGGACAGTCGGCCTGGCAGCAGCCCGAGACCAGGCGCTCGTACGCCGCCTACCGTCTCGGTGCGCTGCGCTGGTTCGCCGGAGGCCTCGCGGGCGGAACCGTGGCGGTCGGGCTGTCCGCTTACGCGGTGCTCGTGCTGAAACGGCCGGGACTCGGGGTGTTCATCGTGGCTGCGCTGTTCCTCGGTGTTATCGGTCTGGTCACCGGTACGGGAGGCCTGATCAGGGCCCAACGGTTCCGCAGAACGCTCCAGACGCAGCCGTGGCAAAGCGCGGAGTTACGGGTCGCCGGCGCCTCTCTCCGGCTGATCTTCGCCGCGGACGACGTGGACAACGACACCGTGGACAACGACGCCGTGGACTCCGACGCCGTGGACATCGACGCCAATGGCGACGACCGGCGTGCCGCCGATGTCCGGCTGCTGATCACGAGCCGCTGGCGGGTACGCGAGGTGGTCGGTCACCGGGACGGCGAGGTGCTCGTCTGCTCAGCCAGAGACGGCAGCTACGTCCTGAGCGCACAAGGCCTGAACAACTTGTACGGACTGCGCCCGCTGGCCAGACTGGGAGGCCGCTACCGACCATGACCGGGGGCCGTCTGAGACGATCAGCGGACTAGGACATGGCACGCATCGACAGGAGAGGCGCAGATGGCCCGGCGCAGGCGTGACAAGAAGACCGGCGAGCACGGGCGGTCCTCCGTCGAGTCCACCTGGTGGTCCAGCGAGGACGGCGGCCCACCCATCACCGAACTCACCGCCGAGACGCAGGGACCGCTCTCACCGTGGGGCGAGGACCACACCCTGCCGCTGCCGCCCGAGCGAGTCGGCTACCGGCCGCCGACCTCCCGTCCCAACCGCGCCGGAGCCAACTGAGCGAGGCGTCCCGATGGAGCTGACATGACCACACCGAAGCCGCCGTCGCAGTCCTCGCCGTCGTACTCCTCCGGTACCAGCACGGTCCCGCTGCTGGGCGACACCATCGGCGCGAACTTCGACCGCACAGTTGCCGCCCATCCCGACCATGACGCGCTCGTGGACTGCGCGACCGCCCGACGGTGGAGCTACGCCGAACTCTGCGCCGAGGTCGAGGCGGCTGCGCTCGGCTTGTCCGCCCGTGGAGTGGCCAAGGGTGACCGGGTCGGCATCTGGGCACCGAACTGCGCCGAATGGGTGTTCACCCAGTACGGCACGGCCAAGCTCGGCGCGATTCTGGTCAACATCAATCCCGCGTACCGCACGCACGAACTCGGGTACGTCCTGAGGCAGGCCGGGATCTCGGTCCTGGTCTCGGCGCCGTCGTTCAAGACCAGCGACTACCGGGCAATGGTCGGTGAGGTACGCGCGGACTGCCCGGACCTGCGCGAGATCTACTTCATCGGCGACCCCGAGTGGGAGCAACTGCTCGCCGACGGCCGTCAAGGCGATGCCTCCCTGCTGGCAGCGCGAGAGACCGAGCTGTCGGCCGACGACCCAGTCAACATCCAATACACCAGCGGCACAACAGGTTTCCCCAAGGGCGCAACCCTCACCCATCACAACCTGCTCAACAACGGCTTCTTCGTGGGGGAGGGCTGCGGTTACACCGAGGCCGACCGGGTCTGCATCCCGGTGCCGTACTACCACTGCTTCGGCATGACGATGGGCAATCTGGCCTGCACCTCGCACGGGGCCACCATGGTGATCCCGGCGCCCGGCTTCGACCCAGCCGCGACCCTGCGCGCCGTACAGGAGGAGCAGT
>JACCQS010000395.1 GCA_013814015.1 Geodermatophilaceae bacterium
CAATATGACAGCCGCCGCCTGGACCCCTGGGTGTCACCGGCAGTCCGGCGACAGGCGACCTCGCGTACCTCCAGCAGGATCTCTCGCCGCCGCGCGGCAGACTGTGCGGATGCCTTTCGTACTCGTCACCGGGATCAGTTGTCGTATCGGCATCGCGTGGACGGTCGCCGAACGGCTCAGAAGTGATGGGTGGACCGTCGTCGGTACCGGCTGGCCCGCCCACGATCGCGAGCAGCTCTGGGGCGCAGATGAAAAGGAGCCGGACCAGGAAGGACTGCGATGGATAGCCGCGGATCTCGGTGATCCCGACGTCCCCGGCCGCCTCGTCGAGGATGCCGTTGTCGAGCATGGGAGTTTGGATGCGCTGGTCTGCGTGCACGCCCGATCCAGCATGCAGGATCTGACCACCGTCACGGCCGCCGAGTTGGACGCGTCATTCGCGGTGAATACCCGCTCCACCGTGCTGTTGACGCAGGCCGCCGCCCGCGCCGGCGTCCGGCGGATCGTGCTGTTCACCACCGGAGTGCACCAGGACCCCATGCCCACAGAGATTCCGTACGTCGTGTCGAAGGCTGCCCTGCAGGGCGTCACGGCAACCCTTGCCGCGGCCTTGGCTCCCCACGGCGCCACTGTCAATTGCATCAACCCAGGGCCCAACGACACCGGCTATGCCACCGAGGCCGACAAGACAACGGTCCGCACTCGGATGCCATTGGCTCCGCGGTGGGGGCGACCAGGCGACACTGCCGACTTGGTCAGCTGGCTCGTCTCCGATGAGGCCGGCTGGATCACCGGCCAGACGATCGACTCAGACGGAGGTTGGGGCATCCGGGCCGGCGTGGCTCCGCGGCAGGATGATTCTCGACGCTGACTCGTCGCGCCCTGGTGGGTCACGCCGGCATCTCCCAGACACGGTAGCCCCACCCGTCCGGTGCCGATTCCGAGTTCGAGGGCCGTCTGGCCGGACGCATTGCACGCCCTTGGTGAGCCGCTGCCGGCCAGATCGGCGAGGAAGTCGACCGCTGGGTCGAGGACCGCGGGATCGAACATGTCGGCCGAGTTCGCGTCGTACCCGGCGGCTGTTCGTTCGTCGAAGTAGTTCTTGGGCACCGACGAAGCTTCCCCGACCGGGTGGCTGGATCGCCACCGACTTACCGCCGGACAGACGGCGCTATCATCAGCTATCACCTAGTGCCAACTTGCCCATTATCCGGAGGGGGAGCCGTGACCGATGTGCTTGTCCGTGACGTCCCTGATGACGTGGTCGCCGCGCTCGATGCCCGTGCGTCCCGGCTTGGCCTGTCCCGCAGCGAGTACCTGCGTCGCAAGTTGGCTCAGGAGGCCGTAAACGGCCCGCGCCCGGTCACCGTGGAGCACCTCATCGCGTTCGGAGAAACCTTCGCCGACCTCACTGATCCGGAGGTCATGAAGGGCGCGTGGGAGTGACCGAGTGGCTCATCGACACCTCTGCCCTCGCTCGTCTGGCTCTCATTACTGACGCCGGCCGATGGGCTGACCGGATCGACCGAGGACTGGTACAGATCAGCACAGTGACCCGGCTCGAGGTCGGCTACTCCGCCAGATCGGGCTCCGACCTCCGCTCAGCTGCGCGTCGAGCGCCGCTCGCGTCGATGCCGGTCCAGTACCAAACCCCAGCGACTGAAGATCGCGCCGTCGAGGTGCAGGCCCTACTGGCCGACCGCGGTCGCCACCGGGCACCGTCCGTTCCGGACCTCATCGTCGCGGCCACCGCAGAGCTGGCGGGACTCACTCTCTTGCACGTCGACAAAGACTTCGAGCTCATCGCCGAGATCACAGGACAACCAATGGAGCGCCTCGCCGTAGCGTGACGCGTTCCCGGCCCGGGATTGCCGTGCCAGACCTCGGGGTTTCGCGAGCCGACCACTCCAACGATCTTGCCGCTACTTGTCAAGACCGATCTGTTCATTGGTACGCATATATGTGATCGTCTTTCCCTACGTCAACGTGCTGGTGTACGCGTTCCGGGAGAGCGCCGAGCAGCACGAGATCTACCGAAGCTGGCTCGGCGAGCTGCTTGACAGCCAGGATGACCTGTTGCTCGTCGACACGGTCCTCGTTTCTGT
>JACCQS010000398.1 GCA_013814015.1 Geodermatophilaceae bacterium
AGCGCCGCGGGCCATCAGGGTCGTCACGACCGGGGCGCCGGTGAGCTCGGCCAGCTTGGCCAACTCCGCGCATGCGTGCGCTTTGAGCACACCGCCGCCGACGTAGAGCACCGGGCGTTTCGCCTGCCTGATGACCGTCGCTGCCTCGCGTACCTGCTTTCCGTGCGGACGCAGGTTCGGGCGGTAACCCGGAAGGTCGACCCGGCTGGGCCAGCGGAAGGTGGTCCGCGCTTGGAGGATGTCCTTGGGAACGTCGACCAGAACGGGGCCGGGCCGTCCGGTCGCGGCGAGGTGAAAGGCCGCGGCAACCGTTGATGGGATGTCGGCCGGGTCGGTCACCAGGAAGTTGTGCTTGGTGATCGGCATCGTGATACCACAGATGTCAGCTTCCTGGAACGCATCGCTGCCGATGGACGCGCTGGGCACCTGGCCGGTGATGGCCACGATCGGCACCGAATCCATGTGTGCATCGGCGATCGGGGTGACCAGGTTCGTCGCGCCGGGCCCGGAAGTGGCCATGCAGACGCCGACTTTGCCGGTGGCCTGGGCATAGCCCTCCGCGGCGTGGCCGGCACCCTGCTCGTGGCGGACCAGGACGTGGCGGACGGCAGTGGAGTCGAACAGCGGATCGTAGAGCGGAAGGATCGCACCACCCGGGATACCGAAGACCACGTCGGCACCGACCGCTTCGAGGGAGCGGACCAGGCTCTGGGCGCCCGTACAGCTCGTATCGTCGATGGGATCGGCGTTCATGGTCGGTGCTCCTGTCGGTGACTCTCGTGGCAACTGGCTGACGGCAACAAAAAACCCTTCGTGCAGAGCACGAAGGGCGAGCGCGTCGGTCCGGAGCGGACCGCGCGCTAGGTGATTACTACGAGGTTCGAAATCGATGGCACGTCCCCAGCGTGACGCATGTGAACACAGGAGTCAAACCAGTGGAAGAGGTCAAGCGCGGCTGACTCCGGTCAGCGCACCCGAGAGCGAGGCACAGCCCGTCTTACCTGACGGGAGCCGCACTACCCGCAGACGGCACCCTGCGCTGCCGAGCCGACCAGCTTGGCGTACTTGCCGAGCACGCCGGTCGGGTATCGCGTTTGCGGGGGGGTCCAGCCCGCACGTCGGCTCGCGAGTTCGGTCTCGTCGACGAGTAGGTCCAGGGTCCGAGTCGACATGTCGAGCCGGATCCGGTCCCCGTCTCGGACGAACGCGATCGGTCCGCCGTCGGTCGCCTCCGGGGCGACGTGACCGACGCAGAGGCCGGTCGTACCGCCGGAGAAACGTCCGTCGGTGAGCAGCAGGACGTCCTTGCCGAGGCCGGCACCCTTGATCGCCCCAGTCACGGCGAGCATCTCGCGCATGCCGGGTCCGCCTTTGGGACCCTCGTACCGGATGACCAGGACGTCCCCCGTCTGCAGGGTGCCGTCGCTGACCGCCGCCATGGCTCCGGCCTCACCCTCGAACACTCTTGCAGTGCCCTCGAAGACGTCACTGTCGAAGCCGGCCGACTTCACGACGGCACCGTCCGGGCTCAGGGATCCGCGCAGCACCAGCAGACCGCCGGTGCGATGTATCGGGTTGCTCAGCGCGCGGATGATCTCGCCGTCGGGGTCGGGAGGATCGATGTGGGCGAGGTTCTCGGCCACGGTTGTACCGGTGACAGTCATCGAGTCACCGTGCAGCAGACCAGCATCCAGGAGCGCCTTCATCACGACGGGCACTCCCCCGATGCGGTCCACGTCGGACATGACGTACCGGCCGAACGGCTTGACATCGGCCAGGTGCGGCGTCCGGTCACCGATGACATTGAAGTCGTCCAGGGTGAGTGGTACCTGGGCTTCCTTGGCCATGGCCAGCAGGTGCAGCACCGCATTGGTCGATCCGCCGAGGGCCATGACGACAGTGATCGCGTTCTCGAAAGCCTTGCGGGTCATGATCTGGCGGGCGGTGATGCCGCGCTGCAGCAGCCCGACGACGGCCTCGCCCGAAGCGACGGCGAAGTCGTCGCGTCTGCGGTCGATGGCCGGTGGGGCAGCACTACCGGGCAGGGACATGCCCAGTGCCTCGGCCGCACTGGCCATCGTGTTCGCGGTGTACATGCCGGCGCATGCACCCTCGCCGGGGCAGGTGGCCTTCTCGATCTCGGTCAGTTCAGCCTCGGTCATCAGCCCACGTGCACAGGCCCCGACAGCTTCGAAGACATCGATGATTGTGAGGTCGCGGTCATGGAGCCTGCCCGGCATGGTGGCCCCGGCGTAGAGAAAGACTGCAGCAAGATCGAGTCGGGCCGCGGCCATCAGCATGCCGGGCAACGACTTGTCACAGCCGGCAAGCAGGACCGAACCGTCGAAACGCTCGGCGAACATGACGGTCTCCACTGAATCGGCGATGACCTCGCGGCTGACCAGGGAGGCACGCATCCCTTCGTGCCCCATCGAGATCCCGTCGGAGACCGAGATCGTCCCGAACTCCATCCCGAAGCCACCGGCCGCACGGATGCCTTTCTTGACCCGCTTGGCCAACCGGTCCAGCGAGAGGTTGCACGGGGTGATCTCGTTCCAGGACGAGGCGATGCCGATCTGCGGTTTGGCCATGTCCTCGTCGCGCATGCCGACGGCGCGCAGCATGGCCCGGGCGGGGGCGCGCTGGTATCCGTCGGTCACCTCGTGGCTGCGCGGCTTGAGGATGTTGGCCGTCGGAGGATGCGTCGTCGTCGATTCGGTACTCGTACTCACGCCTGCGGACTCTAGGCGAGCGAGGCGGCCGTGTCCTGTCAGGGCGTCGGACCAGCGCAGTCAGCGACCTTCGATCGGATGGCAGCATGGACCTCGATGGACAGGACCGTGGTACGACTTCAGACGAACCGGATCTCGCTGGTTCCTGCCGTTGTTGCCATCGTGTGTGCGCTTCCGCTGGCCACCGCACGGCCTTGGTTGCTGCTCGTCCTGCTGCTGCCCGCTGCCTGGATCTGCTACGTCCTACGCAGCGGCGTTGATGTCGATGACGCGGGCTTGGTCGTGCGCGCCCTGTTCGGATCCGTACGCATCCCATGGTCGCGGATCAGCGGCGTGTTGATCGGGAAGGGCCACGATCTCTCGGTGGCCATCGTGGGTGGCGGCGCCGTACGACTGCCAAACCTGAGGGTAGGGGACCTGTCGCGGCTGTACGAGGCGACCGGCGGGCGGCTGGGCATGTCCGACGCCGCCGGTAACGGTGCCTGATCCGGTGAGCCGGCCGCTTCTGGAGTGGAATGGTTGCCTCAACGCCCGCGACGTC
>JACCQS010000402.1 GCA_013814015.1 Geodermatophilaceae bacterium
CACGCTGGCATCGGCTACGTCACCCCCGACGACGAACACCACGGCCGAGGCGACGCCATCCGACAAGCCCGCCGCGACGGGCTGGATCAGGCACGACACGCGCGCATCGAATACCGTCGAACAAGCACAAGGAACCCATCATGATCGCGCGCCGATCCTGGCTGGGTATTGATTCGGCCAACGACCGGATTAAGTCAGAAACACCTCACCGGCCCTCGCACCGCCGACGACGACCGCGTCGCCGATGACGCCGACAACGTCACCGACGCTGACACTGGACGGCGACCCCGTTCCGGACTACGTGGACGACAACTCGCCACCGTTCTGACCAACCCTCCGGCCGGATGTCTGACACAGGGCAATGTCAGCCGCGCGAGGCAAGCGCCACTCGGTCGTGCGCGGAAGGTGTTGGTCCCAGCCACCGCCATGGGCCTAGCCGTCGCCGCCTCCCTAGTCTGTTCATCCCATGAGCAGGCTGGCGGACTCCCGGTACGACGTTCTCGTCGTCGGCGGGGGAGCCATGGGCAGCGCGGCCGCCTGGCAGCTGGCCCGAGGCGGCAGAGCGGTGCTGCTGCTGGAGCGTTTCGGGGCCGGTCACATCTACGGGGCCAGTCATGGTGGAGTGCGGATCTTTCGGTACGGGTACGAAGACCCGACCTATGTACGGATGGTCCAAGCGGCGCTCCCGTTGTGGCGCGAGCTCGAATCCGACGCGGGCGAGACACTTCTCGAGCTGACCGGTGCGTTGGATCACGGGCCGGAGCGGGACATCGACGTACTCGCCGCGGCCTACCGAGAATGCGGGGTGCGACACGAACGGCTGACCGCGGAGGACGCGGCGCAGCGTTGGCCCGGGCTGCGTTTCGACACCGCCGTACTCGCCCAAGCCGATGCCGGACGGACCAAGGCGGCGGCCACCGTCACCGCTCTGCACCGGACGGCAGCAGCACACGGCGCCGACGTGCGCACTGACACTCAGGTCCTGGCGATCGAGTGGAAAGCAGACGAAGTGATCGTCCGTACCGAGAACGAGAAGTTCTCCGCCCCGGTCGCGGTTGTCGCAGTCGGCGCCTGGGCGGAGTCGTTGCTCGCCCTGCTGGACATCCCGCTACCAGAGCTGAGGACCACCGAGGAACAGGTCTTCCACTTTCCGCCGATCGAGGAGCATCCCGGCGGGAACCCGTGGCCGTCCTTCATGCATCGCGGGCCAAGGATCTGGTACGGCCTGCAGACGCCCGGCGAAGGCATCAAGCTCGGCGAGCACCACGCCGGGGCGGCCTGCGATCCCGAGCCCGGGCGGCGCAGCTTCACCATCGACCCGGCTGCGCGCGACCGGGTCCGTCGGTACGCGGCCGAGTGGCTGCCCGGCGTCGACCCTGAGCCGGTCACCGAGACAACCTGCCTCTATACGACCACCCCGACAGAGGACTTCGTGATCGATCGGTTCGGGCCGATCGTGGTGGCCGCCGGCTTCTCCGGACACGGATTCAAATTCACCCCGCTGATCGGAGCCCGTCTCGCCGACCTCGCCGTGGGCGGCCTCAGCCGTCGAGAAGATCGAGCAGGCGATGCACGATGGGTGTGAGGCCGGCATCACCGCGAGGCACACCGTCGATCGAGGTGACGGCGGCCGCCCCTCGTACGCTCGACACCAGCCAGACCCCATCGGCTGCAACAAGATCCGGCGGCGTGGTCGGGACCATCACCGTCGACCAGCCGTCGTGCTCAGCACGCTCGAACAGCTCGACCTGGGTCGTCCCGGCCAAGATGCCGCTGTCCAACGGGGGAGAGTGCAGGGCATGGCCGGAGGCCCACACCACCGTCGAGGTCGGTCCCTCCAGAACCAGTCCGTCGGTGGAAACGAACACCGCGTCCTGCGCTCCCGCACCCTCAGCGTGGCGCAGCGCGGCCTTGTTCACCGCGTAGGACAACGACTTCGCACCTCCCAGCAACCATGGCGACCGGGCACGCTCGTCCGAGGCGACGCCGAGACAGAGTTGGCGTACGGCGATCCCCTGGCGACGTTGCCGCAGCGTCTCCTGCGCCACCGGGGCGAGCGTCGCCAGGCAGGTGGGCGGTCCGGGTAGTCCTTCCAGGCCGCGGGTCATCACGAGCTTGAGGACGCCGTCGGTCTCCGACGGCCAGCCGTCCGCGCACGCCGCCGCCAACGAGGCCCAGGCCGACCGGTCGGGCGCCGGCATCCCGAGACGCTCGGCCGAGTCGGCCATCCGGGACAGGTGAGCCGACAGGCCACGGACCGCGCCGTGACGGACGAGCAGGGACTCGAAGATCCCGTCGCCGCGGACCAGGCCCAGATCGAAGGCCGAAGCCACCGGCTGGGTGGGATCGACCAACTCGGGGACGCCGTCGAGAAGTCGGCCCACCACGAGAGGTGGGTCAGTGTCGAACACGCCGCGACCGTACCGGCTGGCCATTTCCTGCACGGTCCACCGTTATGCACTGGCCACTGTTCATAGGGTCGGACCATGCCCGCGCCCGGTTTCGATGTCGCCGCTCTGGATGAGCGGCTGGCCACGGTCGTCCGCGGACGTCGGGTCATCGTCATGAGCGCCGTTGCGGCTGCAACCACGGAGTCGGTGACTCAGCTGTTGCGGTACGGGGCCCTACGGCCACTCGTGTTCGCGCATGCGGCGGGCCTCGGGCCGGTGCCCTCGGCGCAGGATGCCGAGGTCGTCTTGCATCCGCTGCCCGAGCGCCCGACGACGATGAGTGCGGAATTGCGGGCACACAACGCCTTCGTTGCCGATCTGCCGCCAAGTGTCGTCAACGCGGTCGAGGTCTATGACCCGGACGGTTCGGCCATGTGGTGGCTGATGTCCATCGTCGACATCGCCGAGACGCTCCTCGAGCGTCAGGTGCTCGGAGCTCGGCGACCGGGCTGGGGGAGTCTGGAGGACAAGACACTTGGGGATGCAGTCTTTGACGCGGCCGGCATCCGGCGACCGACAACCCTGGTCGTCCCGGCGCACGCGACGGCGCTACGGGCCGCGGAACGTGACCTGGACTCCGGAGCCGGAACGGTGTGGTCCGGAGATGCCCGGGAGGGCGTGAACGGGGGCGGGGAATACGTCCGATGGGTCCGTACGACCGATGCGGCCACGCGGGCCATCGAATTGTTCGAGGCGCACTGCGATCGGGTACGGGTGTCCCCGTTCCTCGACGGTGTCCCGTGCAGCATTCACGGCATCGTGTTGCCCGACGGCGTCGCGGTGTTGCGGCCGGTGGAGCTGCTCGTGCTCCGAAGGGCGGACGACCGGTTCGTCTACGCCGGCATGTCCACCTGGTGGGACCCACCGCCTGCTGATCGGGACGAGATGCGCAGGGCCGCCCGCGCTGTCGGTGACTACCTGGCTGAAAGCGTGGGCTTCCGCGGCGGGTTCAGCCTGGACGGAGTATTGACCGCAGCGGGCTGGCTACCGACTGAACTCAATCCGCGCTTCGCCGGCGGCCTGACCACGATCGCCCGCGCGCTGGACGGCTTCCCGCTGCAATTCCTGCAGGCGGCCCTCGCCGCTGGGATCGACACCGGCCTGAGGGCAAGCGGTCTCGAACAAGGGCTGCTCGCCGCGGCCGACGAGCGACGGAACATGGTTATGCACTCGCTCGGCGCCACAGCCCGGCCGAAGGCACAACGCACCGAAGACGTTGTCCTGCAAGGTGGGTCGCTGCGTCGTGCCTTTCCGGGTGAGTTGCCGATCGGCACGGTCGAGTTCGGGCCCGCCGCCGTGGGCGCCATGGTCCGATTTCAGCCAGCTGACGCGACGATGACGGTCGGAGAGCGAGCCGCCCCGCGCGCCTGCGCCATGCTGGCCTTCGCGGACCGCGAGTACGCAACCGGCTTCGGCTCCTGTCTTCCGGCCCCCGCGGTGCGGTGATCGATGGATCAGCGGTGCCAGTGCCGTCGGCGGTCCGGTACGACACCGATCCGCCGCGCATGTCCGTAGAGCGACAAGGCCATGAACGCGAGTGGCCAGGCCGGCCAGAAGAACGGCGCACCGGTGGCGAAGAAGACGCCGACCAGCACGACTGCGATGACCGCGACGGTGATCGCATGCCGGGTGAGGCCGGAGCGGGCCACTCGTCGTGCCTCCGGCGTGTTCTCCATCAACCGGCGCCCGCCCTCGGGCAGATCGGCGGTCAGCGGCACCAGGTCGGCGCGGGTGCGGGCGCCATAGACGGCAGCCATCCGCTCGTCAGCCTCGTCCAGGCTCAGCAGCCCCTGCGCCGCGGCGGCCTGCATGATCCGTGCGACGTACTCGCGCTCACTGTCTGATGCCCGGATGACGGTGGGGCTGTCCGCGCGGGTGGCTAGCTCGGTACTCATAGCGTTCTCCTCGAACTCGGTTCGGCGTGGCCTGGAATGCATGAGACCAAGGGTCGTCGGCCAGCGCGTATTCGTCATCAGCGAGAGAGCGCAATTCTGAGTACGTCAGTCGCCGTACGTGGTACTCGGTGGGTGCTCACCTACGGTTGGATGGTCCTCCGCCGGTGGCGCAGAAGAGTCAGCCCGAGGAGAAGCCAGGCGACCCCAGGGACGAAGAAGCTGGGAGTGAGAAAGACGGTGGCGGCCGAGCCAAGGATGACCACCGGGACCATCCAGGTGGGAAGCACCTTCTCCCGGACCAGGTGTATCCCGAAGGGCACGAACGCCAGCGTGAGAAAGAGCGACCCGAGGGCCTGGAGCCACCACCCGTCCTCGAGGACCGGTCTTATCTCTTCTTCGAAGGTGAGGTCATAGGAGCCGGGCGGAAAGCCCCAGAACTCGATGGCGGTTGCCACTACGAGCCAGACCAGGGCAGCCATGACGAACAGGCTGCTCTTGCCTGGTCGCCCAAGGTTTCTCCGGCTGGGATGAAGCCCGACGATCGTCACCGTCAACAGCAGGAAGGGCAGCACGAAGAGCTTTCCCGAGTCCATCCAGGTGAACCCGAGCGCCATCTGCATCTCATTCACCTGCGTCGTCCCATGTGTCAGGCGCTGATGGCTCCACAGCACGATCCAGCAAACCCCGGCGATCAGTGCCGCCTCGGCGCCGAACCGAGTCGTCCAGTGCAAGGTGGGGGTCGCGGGAGCCTCAGTGATGGGGGCACCCTGTTTGATGACCCCTGAGATGAAACGATGGGCGCGATGACCGA
Source organism: Geodermatophilaceae bacterium (assembly GCA_013814015.1). Lineage (GTDB taxonomy): Bacteria > Actinomycetota > Actinomycetes > Mycobacteriales > Geodermatophilaceae > JACCQS01. The sequence continues at coordinate 5,157 of JACCQS010000402.1, forward strand.
GATGACCGAGATGACCGAGATGACCGAGTTGACCGAGTTGAGTTTGACCGCGCAGTTACGCGCCCGCGGGCTGCGGGTGACCTCCGCGCGGGCGCAGGTTCTGGAGAGCGTGCAGCAACTCGAGCACTGCACCCCCGAGCAGATCTATCACCATGTCGGCCAGGACTCACCGTCGTTGAACATCACCACCGTCTATCGGACGCTGGACCTGCTCGAGGAGCTCGGCCTGATCGGGCACACCCACCTGGGTCACGGGGCGCCGGTCTATCACCTCACCGAGGACCAGCACCTGCATGTCGTCTGTCACCGGTGCGCGTCGGTCATCTCGGCTGACTCGAGCGTGCTGACCGACGTGGTGGCCGCGATGGAACGTGAGCACGGATTCCGGGTCGACGTCGGGCACGTGACCCTGTCCGGGGAATGCGCGACGTGCCGGGCGGGTTCGCAGTAGACGTGGGATCAGGTCCGTACCGCTCAGCGTTGCTCGACACGCCCGGCGCGGTCGCCGGGGAGGACGAGGACGCCGCCGTCGCCAGCCACTACGGCGATCCGCTCCGCGAGCAACGGCAGCTGGCCGAGCGCGCAGCCTTCGTCGACCGCAGCCACCGCGAGATCCTGACCGTGGCCGGGGTGGACCGGCTGAGCTGGCTGAACGACTTGACCACCCAAGAGATGAAAAGCCTGGCCGACGGCCATGTCACCGAGACCATGGTGCTTTCGGCCACCGGGCACATCGAGCACCACGCGGCCGTCACCGAACTCGGCGGCACCGTGTGGTTGGACGTCGAGCCGGAGACCGCGGCCGGCCTGCTCGGCTTCCTGAATTCCATGCGGTTTCTGCTTCGGGTCGAGCCCCGTGACCTGACCGAGGACTGGGCACTGTTCACCCTGGCCGGACCGGAAACGCCTGCAGTTCTGACCGTGCTCGGCATCCCCGTGCCGCAGGCGGGGCAGGCACTCGCGCTGGCTGTGGGCGGCGGCTGGGTTCGGGCAAGTCGCGCGTCGGCATCCAGCGCCCCGTCCTACGACCTCCTTGTCGTACGGGCCGAGCTGAAAGCCTGGGCCGAGCGACTCGCCGGCGCCGGCGCCACGCCTGCCGGACTCGTGGCCTTCGAGGCGCTGAGGGTGGAGGCGCGCCGTCCGCGCCAGGGGTTCGAGACCGACCACAAGACGATCCCGAACGAACTGTCCTGGATCCGTACGGCGGTGCATCTGACCAAGGGCTGCTACCGCGGCCAGGAGACCGTCGCGCGCGTACACAACCTCGGCCGCCCGCCTCGGCGGGTCGCCCTCGTCCACCTGGACGGAGTCAGCGAGGCGTTGCCCGAGCGGCGTGCCGACGTCACCTGGGAGGGTCGTACGGTCGGCTCGGTGACCAGCGCCGCCTGGCACTACGAGCTGGGCCCGATCGCATTGCTCTCGCTCAAGCGCAACGTGCCGGACGACGCCGAACTACTCGTCGCCGGCAGCATGGCTCGGATCGAGCCCGACCCCGATGCGGTTCCGGACGACGTCGTACCAGCCGGGCGGGCGGCCAGGGACCGACTCACCGGGCGGGACGGGTCTGCCACGATCAGGGCATGAGCTCTGCGCCACCGACCACAACGCTGATCACCGTGGCGCCCACCGGCGCGGAATCCAGCAAGGCCGATGTACCGGCGCTGCCGGTCACTCTGGACGAACTCGTGTCCACCGCGCGTGACGCCGAGGCGATCGGTGCCGCGGTCATCCATGTGCACATCCGCGACGACCAGGCGCGCCCGACCCTCCACCCCGGTCAGCTCGCCGACACGGTCACCGCCTTGCGGGAGAACACCTCGCTGATCATCCAGTTGTCCACCGGCGGCGCGGTGACCGATCCCGAGGAGAACCGGCTGCGGGTCCTTGAGGCCGCACCGGATGCCGCCAGCTGCTCGATGGGCACGGTCAACTTCGGCCGAGACGTCTTCCTCAACCGGTGGGATTTCATCGTGGAACTGCACAACCGGATGCGCGATGCGCAGGTCGTGCCGGAGTACGAGATCTTCGACCTGGGCCAGCTGACCACCCTGCAGCGGCTCCTGGACAAGCACGGCCTGCCCTACGGCGAGCACGTCCATGTCGACCTGGTGATGGGGGTTCCCGGCGGGATGCCGGGTACTGCGCACGCCCTGGTCGCAGCCGTGGGCGTCTTACCGCCAGGGGCGACCTTTGCCGCGACCGGTGTCGGCCGGACCTCGATCCCGGTCATGCTCGCGGCGCTATCAGCCGGCGGCCACCTGCGGGTCGGGATGGAGGACACGCTGACCTACGCACCGGGAGAACCGGTGCGGGACAACGCACAACTCGTTGCCCGCGCCGCCGGAATGGCCAAGATCGCGCAGCGACCACCGATGTCGATCGCCGACGCGCGGGCGCTGCTCGGGGTACGTCCGCTGTTGGCAGCCGCGTGATCGGGGCCCGGAACGAGTTCGAGGGCAACCCGATCCTGGTCGAGGTCGCACGCGGCGACCTCGTCGAGTCGGTCCACCGCGGCAGCGCCCTGGTCCTCGGAGCCGACGGCGACACTCTGGCCAGCGCCGGGGATCCGGAGGCGGTGACCTTTCCCCGGTCATCGGTCAAACCGATCCAGGCCATCGGCATGCTGCAGGCCGGACTTCGCCTGGACGGCGCGCCGCTCTCGATCGCGACCGGCTCCCACTCAGGGGAGCCAGAGCACGTCGATTGCGTCCGTAGGACGCTGGAAGGTGCCGGGTTGTCGGTCGAGGATCTGCGCTGCCCGCCCGCGCTGCCCATGAACGAGGCCGCGCGCGACGCGGTTCTGGCCGCCGGTGGCGGGGCGCAGCGCGCGTACATGAACTGCTCCGGCAAGCACACCGCGATGTTGCTGACCTGCCTGGCCAACGGCTGGCCCACCGCGTCGTATCTGGATGGTGAGCACCCACTGCAGGTGAACCTTCGCTCCGTACTGGGCGACTACGCCGGCGAGGAACTCGAACCGGTCACGGTGGATGGCTGCGGTGCCCCACTGTTCGGGATGACGCTGTCCGGGCTGGCTCGCTCCTTTCTTCGGCTCAGCGACGGAGCCGGCGCCGCGCGGGTCGTCGCCGATGCGATGCGAGCGCACCCGTTCTTCGTCGCGGGGACCGGCCGGGAGGACACCGAACTGATGACCGCGCTTCCCCACGTTCTCAGCAAGGCCGGTGCCGAGGGAGTGCACGTTGCTGCCGTACCCGGAGCGGGATCGGTGGTGGTGAAGATCGACGACGGTAACGAGCGCGCCCGGATGCCGGTGGTGGTTGCTGGTCTGCGGCTGCTCGGAGTGACCGGCGATGTGCTCGATCGGCTGGCCACCGGGACGGTGCTTGGCGGCGGACGACCGGTCGGCACCATCCGCGCCGCGAGCGACGTCTTCGCCCCCGCCAGCTAGCACCTCGACCTCCGTGGGTGAGGAGAGTCACGTCATAATCGCTAGCTGACTGCTTGCTGCAGCTAGCACTGGCGACGTACGGTGGGTGTCATGCAGAGCTTGACCGAATCGGTGCGTGACGTGGGTGGCTTCATCCGCGAGCAGCGCGAGACGGCCAAGGTGTCGTTGCGTGAATTGGCTCGTACGGCGGGGGTCAGTAATCCCTATCTCAGCCAGATCGAGCGGGGGCTGCGTAAGCCCAGCGCAGAGATTCTTGCCCAAATCGCCAAGGGCCTGCAGATCTCGGCCGAATCGCTCTACCAGCAGGCGGGGTTGCTCGAAGAGCGGCTCGGCGATGCCCAGGTAGCCACCGCGATCCGGCTCGACACGCACCTATCCGAACGGCACAAGCAGGTGCTTCTCGAGCTTTACGACACCTTCTGTCGCGAACACAGCCAGACCGCCGCACTCCAGACCGATCTACTCCCTGAGGAGGGAACAGCATGAGCATCACCCAGGACGTCCAGTCCCTCGGTAGAGACCTGACCAACGAGGCCAGGTCCGCCGGGGACACCGCGGTCGCCCAGACCAGAACTGCGATCGCCACGGCCAAGACCCCGCTCTACGCCGTCATCGGTGCCAGCGACCACGCCGCGAAACTCGCCCGTGACCTGGTTGCCGACCTGCGGACCCGCGCGGAGGGGCTGCCCCTCGACCTGCGCAACCGCGCTGAGGGCCTGCCCGGTGAGGTACGTGGTGCAGCAGACGTTGCCCGTGACCGGGCCGGCGCTCAAGCCGCCGCGGTTCGCCCCGAGGTTCTCCGCGAGGCAGTACGTGGGGTAGTCACCGACGCTGTGAGCACCGCTCGCAAGGCAGTCCGCCGGTATGAGAAGCGCGGCCAAATGGTCGTCGCCGACTTCCGTCGCGCGCCCAGTTTCACCCGGGTGCTCAAGGGTGCCGAAAGCGCCGTCGACCGCGTCGAGGACGCGCTCGAGGACCTGATCGAGGACGCGCAGGGTGAGCTCAAGGACGCCCGTCGGTCCACGAGCAGCACCGCCAGCAAGGCCAAGGCGACCGTGCGCAAGGCCAGCACCAAGCCGACCTCGAGCCGGAACGGCTCTGCCACAAAGGCAACGCCGGTCAAGTCGAGGGCGATCAGCAAGTCCACCGCTGCCAAGGTGACGGCCGCCAAGGCAGCGACCAAGCGCGCCCCGGCAAAGACTGCGACCAGCAAATCCGGTTCGAGCAAGGCGTCTTCCAAGAATTGAGCGCACTGCTTTTCGACATGTACTTCGTACGACCGACGTAAGCAAGCACGACGAGCCCCGGCCCACTCGCCGGGGCTCGCCGCGTCCGAGCGGTCGAGCCAACCGCGTACCCTCGACCGCGTGGGTGTGGTCGAGGACTGGATTTTCGTGGGCCTCTTCTGGGGGGCACTGATCCTGCATGTAGCCGCCTTCGTGGATGCGACCATCCGCCCGAACGCCGGCTTTGTGGCCAACGAGCGCCTGACGAAACCCGCCTGGATGGGGATCACCGCCTTGGCGGCCGTCGTCACCTACCTGTCCGGGCCGATCTCCTTTCTCGGCATCCCCGCGTTGGTGGCCTCGATCCTCTACTTCGTGGACGTGCGACCGGCTCTTCGTGGAACGTCTCAAGGCAACGCCTGGTAGAGCCGGCCGATGCCCGACCACGAGCAGTCTCGAACACAACGCCTCGATCTCGTCGATGCCACCCTGCGGGAATGGGACGCGACGGTGCTGGCCAGCGACCCGGTGACCGGGATCGTGCTGGACCGATCGGCGTTCTATCCCGGCGGCGGTGGGCAACCTCCGGATCACGGCGTCCTGCTGTGGAATGGGGTTCAGACCCGCATCGTGGACACCCGCCGCGGCGACGACCTCTATCTCATCCCTGCTGAGGGCGACCCGGTTCCGCCGGTCGGGACGGCTGTTCGCGGCGCCGTCGAGGACGCTCGCCGCTTCTCGCTGATGCGCACGCACTCCGGGCTGCACCTGCTCGCCGGAGTGGTCTTCCGGGATTTCGGGGCGCTGGTGACGGGCGGGAACATGGAGCCCGGAGTGGCTCGGATGGACTTCAACCTGCCCGACATCCCGGCTGACTTCAGGGACCGGATCGCCCAGGCGTGCGCCGTCGAGGTGGCCGCCGACCGGGCGATCCGGGTGGACAACCTCCCGCGCGACGAGGCTCTGGCGATCCCGGACGTCATCCGTACGGCGACCGACCTGCTGCCCCCTGACCTCGAAATCGTCCGGATCGTGGACATCGTCGGACTGGACGTTCAGGCCGACGGCGGGACGCACGTCGCCTCCACCAAGCAGATCGGCGGGATGGAAGTGGTCAAGGTGGAGAACAAGGGCAAGGCCAACCGCCGGCTGCGAGTCCGCCTGACCGACTAACCCGGCGGCCTCACACCCGCTGGACGACAAGGCGCGAGACTGCCTGCATGTGCGACACCGTTGCACGTGTGAGCATGCGTTTTCATCGGATCTGTGAGGCCGGCTGGTCCTTGGGTCAGATCGTGCTGTCGGTCGGTAACAGCAGCCAGAGGATGAGAT
>JACCQS010000422.1 GCA_013814015.1 Geodermatophilaceae bacterium
CCGCACTCGCCGTCATGCTCGCGCTTCGCCGCCACGTACGGGCCGAGGCAGCGTACGGCGTGCGCGGCACCGCGGGAGCCTCGGCGCGGTCGGCCAGCACGGTGATCCTGTCCGGCGGTTCGATCCGGTACGCAAGTCCGGCGCAGCGCGCGGAACTGGTCGCTGCCGTCCTCGACGACCGGGGCGGGGCACGTGGTGTCCTGCTCGACGCAGAGGTTCGGTGCGACTCGCGCTATGTCCTAGCTGCGGCCGGCCTGCTCGCCAAGGACCATCCAACGGCGGCACGCGGCCTGGTCCGAGCCGGCGGCCTGGTCGACTGATCCCAAAGCCGGCTGGATGTTGGAGTAGCGCAATCTAGTAACTCAGTGCATAGTGGCCTGCATGTCTGCTGGTCACGCACTCCTCGGGCTGCTGGCCGAGGGTGAACGGCACGGTTATGACCTGAGGCGGCAGTATCTGCGCCGCTTCCCGTCCGCGAAGCCGCTGGCCGCCGCCCAGATCTATGCGACGCTCGACCGCCTGCTCAGAGACGGCCTCGTCGTCACCGGGGCGACCGAACGAGTGGGTGGGCCTGACCGCACGGTCTTCGCCGTCACCGGTCCGGGCCGGGCCGAGCTCGATCGTTGGCTGTCCGAGGTGGAGATGCCCTCGGAGTATGTGGTGAACCTGCTCTCGATGAAGGTCACCCTGGCGTTGCTCGTCGCTGATCAGCAGGCGGCTGCGGACTTCCTGCGTCGCCAGCGCGAAGCGCACCTGGCCAGTATGCGTGAGCACACCAGGGTCAAGTCCGATCCGGACACCGACCTCCTACGAGTGATCGCCGCGGACTACGCCATCAACCATCTGGATGCCGATCTGCGCTGGATCGAGACCACCCTGCAACGCGTCACCGAGCTGGCCGAGGAGATTCGCCCATGATGACCACCCGACTACCGAACACCGAACCCGTCGGGGGCGAGGTGCTCTCGGGACGCGCGATCGTGAAGTCCTACGAGAACTCACCGGCGCTGCGCGGGGTTTCGATCAGTGCGGCGCGCGGTGACGTGCTGGCGATCACCGGTCCCTCTGGCTCGGGGAAGTCGACCCTGCTGTTGTGCCTGGCCGGCATCCTGGCGCCGGATGCCGGTGAGATTCGCTTCGCCGGGCGGCGAATAGACACCGAGAGCGAAGCCGCCCGCTCGGCTCTGCGCCGACGAGAGTTCGGGGTGTTATTCCAGTTCGGGCAGGTGGTGCCCGAGCTGACTGCCCAGGAGAACGTCGCGCTGCCGTTGCTGCTGTCCGGCGTACGGCGTCGCCCGGCGATGACCGCCGCCCGATCCTGGCTGGACCGATTCGGTGTCGCGCAGCTGGCCGATCAGCGTCCGCCGCAGATGTCTGGTGGTCAGGCCCAACGAGTGGCACTCGCCAGGGCGTTGGTGACCGAGCCGCAGGTTCTCTTCGCCGACGAACCAACCGGAGCACTGGACACTCTGGCCGGTGAGCAGGTCCTCGACCAACTCACCCGGGTGGCCCGCGAGGCCGGTACGACCGTCCTCCTGGTGACCCACGATGCAAAGGTCGCCGCCTACGCCGACCGGGAGATCGTCCTGCGCGACGGCATGATCGAGGGGGTCGCTCTCGGCGCGGCCGGGTCGGTCGGTGCGGCTGGCTCTGTCGATGCGGTCATGTCGGTCGGTCAGCACCGGATCCACAGATGAAGGCCAGATTGTCCTGGCCGACCGCATTGTGGCTGGCCGTCAAGGGCGGCCGTTCCGACGTCGTTCGGATCATCCTGACCGCGACCGGCTCGGCGGCAGGGATGCTGGCCCTGCTCAGCGCGGCCACGGTGGTCAGCATCGGCCCGGACGATGGTCCGTACACCAGCGCCGTGTTGGAAGAGGCGGGGCTGCATCCGGGCGTCGTGGCCGCGCTGGTGTTGCTGTGCATTCCAGTGCTGGCCTTCGTCGGCCAGTGCTCACGAATCGGCGCGCCAGCAAGGGATCGGCGGCTGGCCGCGGTCCGGCTCGCCGGCGGTACGCCGCGCGATGTCACCCGAGTGGCCTGCGGCGAAATCGGCATCTCCTCGGGTCTCGGCGCGGCCGGCGGGTTGGTGACATACCTGATCGGGCGGGTCGTTCTCGGTGGCCCGGTGGTGAGTACGTACGGCCTGATCCCCGAGGCGCAGGTCTCTGGTGGCGTGAGCCGCACCGAGGAAATTGTCACTGGCCCGGTGTTGCGGCTCCCGACGGATGTGCTGCCTCCGATCTGGGTGATCGCCGTGCTGCTCGTCGCCGTGCCACTCGGTGCGATGGCCTTCACCCGGCTCGCCTTGCGCGGAGTCACGATCAGCCCGTTCGGCGTGATCCGGCACCGGCGGATCCGCCCGCCGAGGCTGCTCCCCGCGGTTGCGTTTCTCGTCGGTGTAGTCGCGCTGGCCTCGTTCACCACGATCACCGAGACGCTCGACAGCGATTGGGCGGCGGCCCTGTCCAGGGCTGCTTTCCCAGTCGTCCTGGTGCTGTTCCTGATCACCTCGGTCGGACTGATCCTGGGCAGCGCGGCACTGTCAGCAGCAATCGGAGGCTTTCTCGCGCCCCGGGCCGGCAGACCTGCTGTGCTGATCGCGGCCAGACGGCTGGTCGCCGACCCGTTCGCGGCAAGTCGGGCCTTCGGTGCGGTGCTGCTCACCGTGCTCGTCGGCGCCGCCGCCCAGGGCGTACGAGTCGCCACCCTCGCCGACACGGACCCGAACGATCCCTTCTACGCCGACACCCTCGACCTCGTCAACCTGGTGATCGTGGTTGCCGTGGTGGTGGCCTCGCTCGGGCTGCTGGTCGTCGCTGCGGAATCCATTGTCACCCGTCGCCGGTCCCTGGCCGCGCTGACCGCTGCCGGGACGCCGGTCGGTGTGCTGCGCCGGGCGGTACTCGCCGAAGTGCTCCTCCCGCTCGTACCCACCTCGCTGCTGGCCGCTTCGGCAGGCATCCTTGCCGCGCGCGGACTGTTCGGTACGACGGCCGTCCAGTACAGCATCAGCGAATCAGGCCAACAGACGGAGCGGTTCATCTCCATCCCGATCCCATGGGCCGAGCTCGGGGTCCTGGTCGCCGGAACGCTGGCCGTGACGCTTCTGGTCAGCTCGATGGCGCTGCTGTTCCTGCGCACCAGCACCGATCCAGCCGAACTTCGCGCAGCCGCATGATGCGGCCGCGCCCATGACCATCATCGACGATCGCGTGGCCGATCGCCGTACCCCCGAGCGGGGGTCGTGCCTGGCAGGGTGCGCCAACCACGGAGTCGACCGGCTGCTGACGCTCGCCTCGGTCGTCACCGTCATCAGAACCTTGGTATGTGTGGGGCTGGGCATGGCCGGAATTGCGCTGTCCAGTGGCTGGCTGCTCGCCTTCGCATTGGCCACCTACTGGATCGGGGATGTAGCGGACGGGTGGCTGGCTCGACGGCGTGACGAGGAGACGCTGACCGGCGCGGTCCTGGACATCTGCGCAGACCGGCTCTGTGTCGCGGTCGTGTACCTCGGTTTCCTCAGCTCGCATCTCGAGTTCGCCGTGGCCTTGGGCGTCTACCTGGTCGAATTCATGCTGGTCGACAGCGTGTTGTCGCTGGCCTTCCTTCGTTGGCAGATCGCGGGTCCGAACTATTTCGGCCGAGTCGACCAGCTTGTGTGGCTGCTCAACTGGTGGCCACCGGCGAAGCTGGTCAACTCGGCCTTACCGGCGCTGCTTTGCGTATGGCTCGGGTCACCTGGCGTGGCCCTGGCCGTAGCGGTCGGGCTGCTCGCGGTGAAATCCGCGTGCCTGGCCCGGGTTGTGGGTGTTCTGGGTACTCGTGGTGAACGCTGCCCGGGCGTCCAATCGCGGCAACCGCGGTGAGCAGGTCCACATGGAAGGACTGAGCCTGCTCGCGGTTGCCTTCGTCTCCGCCTTCATCCCGGTGGTCAACATCGAGATCTACCTCGCCGGGGTCAGCCTGCTCGGTGAGCCGCGAAGTGGCTGGCAGGTAGCTGGCTTGGCAGCTGTTGCCGCCGCCGGTCAACTGGCCGGCAAGACACTGTTCTTCCTCGCCGGCCGGGGTGTGCTGACGCTGCCGCGGAGGTGGCGTACGCCGGTGCAGAGCCCGTCGGGACCGTCCGCGTCAGCCGCAGCGCCGTCCCGCGTCGCAGTCAGCTTGGACCGCTGGTCGCAGCGAATCCAGCGCCGACGCTGGCTGTCGGTGATCTTCATCGGGACTAGTGCCTCGGTCGGGCTGCCTCCCTTCGCGCTGGTCAGCGTCGCGGCGGGCGCTCTCCGGGTGTCGTTACCCGTATTCCTGCTCAGCGGCCTGTCCGGACGCTGGCTTCGGTTCGCGGCGGTGCTCGTCCTCGTCAGGTTGACCGGGACCTGATCGCGCTGCGAGCTGTAGCTCGATCCCGTCGAGCACGCACTTCAGACCGAACTCGAAGCCGTCGTCGGTGCTTTCCCAAGCTCCTGACTCGGACACGCGGGTGAGATTCGGGTAGTCACCGCTGGTCAGCACCTTCTCCAGAAAAGGGGCCTGCGCGGCCCACCAATCCGCGTCACTGACGCCGGTGGTGCTCGCGGCCTGGGCGTACTCGACGTTGTTGCGGGCAAGTCCACTGACGTAGGCGTACACGGTGCTCAGGACCGCGACCGTTTCGCCGTCGCTGAGCCCCATCTCGGCGATCGCGGCCAGTACCGCCTCGGTCCCGAGCATCTCGTTGGGTCCCATGATCGGCCTGGCCTGCGAGACCTGCAGCAGCCAGGGGTGACGGTGGAACTGGGCCCAGGCGCCGCGGGCGAACTCCTCGAGGCTGGCCCGCCAGCCGCCGATCAGCAGCGGAGCGTCCGGATAAGTCCGCTCGACGAAGGGTTCGCCGGCCA
>JACCQS010000470.1 GCA_013814015.1 Geodermatophilaceae bacterium
GTCTCGATCGGCGGCTTCGTCCCCAAGCCGCACACCCCCTTCCAGTGGGCGGCCCAGGCCGACCACGAGACGATCGACCGACGACTGAAGCTCCTGCGCACCGCGATCAACTCCGACCGAAGCGTCGGTCGGGCGATCGGCGTGCGCTACCACGACGGCAGGCCCGGCATCGTCGAAGGACTGCTCTCCCGTGGAGACCGCCGGATCGGTGCGGTCATCGAGCAGGTGTGGCGTGACGGTGGTCGCTTCGACGGCTGGAACGAGCACTTCAGCTACGACCGCTGGATGACCGCCTGCGCCGAGGTGCTACCGGGATACGGACTGGACGTCGACTGGTACACCACCCGCGAGCGCAATGAGCACGAGGTCCTGCCCTGGGACCACCTCGACTCCGGGCTGGACAAGGAATGGCTCTGGGCGGACTGGCAGGACGCCCTGTCCGAACAGGAACAGGACGACTGCCGCTGGACACCGTGCTTCGACTGCGGCGTGTGTCCGGGGATGGGCACCGACATCCAGATCGGTCCCACCGGAGTCAGGTTGCTCCCGCTCACGCCGGTCACAACCGGATAGTGAGCGTCACCGTCCGCCGGGCGGGGGTCGAGGACATCACCGCACTGGCATCCCTGCGTTGGACGCGGCGGGTGGATGAGATGGACGAGCAGCCGTGGAGCGAACGGTGCGGGTACGCGACGTCCGATGGCCTGCTCGAACTGCGCCTGGACCGACGCTGATGGGTACTCGTCAGCCGGAGGGGCCGCCGCCACCGCCGACCGTGCAGCGGTTGCGGATCAGGTACGCCAAGCGCGGCCGGCTGCGCTTCGTCTCCCATCGTGACTTCGCCCGCGCCTTCGAGCGGGCGCTACGCCGATCCGGCGTACCCATGGCCTTCTCCGCCGGATTCAGCCCGCACCCGAAGATCTCCTACGTCGGCGCCGCACCGACCGGATCGGCCAGCGAGGCGGAGTACCTCGAGATCGGGCTGCAGACCGAAACTGACCCTGAAAGGGTTCGCGCGGCCCTGGACGAGGCCCTTCCGGAGGGCTTGGACATCCTCGAGGTCTTGCCTGCGGGACCCGGTGGGCTGCCGGAGCGGATCGAGGCCTCGCATTGGCGGATAGAACTGCCCGAGGTCACCACCCAAGCACTGGCAGCGGCACTCAGCGAGTTTCTGGCCAAGGACAGCGTGATCGTCGAGCGGGTGACCAAGAAAGGGCTCCGCCTGCTGGACGCGCGGGCGGCCGTGGTGAGCGCGTCGGTTGAGCGGCCAGGCGAAAGCCGAGACCACCCTGGCTTGGGTGAGACCGTACATCTGGAGGGTTGTGCGATACTTGACCTGGTCGTTGCGCAGGTCAGCCCTGCGGTGCGACCCGACGATGTGCTCACCGCTCTCGGTGCCGTCGCCGGACTGGATGAGCCGCTCACTTCGCGTTCGACGCGGCTCGGACAGGGACGGCTCGACGACACCACCGGAGTGCTGACCGATCCGCTCGGTCCCGACCGTGCCGCCGCTGCCAGAGACGGTGCACCAGGCGAGACCTGATCGCGGAGCGGTCGACGGGTTATCGTCGGCCCCAATCGACTGCCTTTCGGTATTCGATACGAAGACTTCTGCGAGACCGGGATCCCGCCGCTGCCCACTCCGGGCGCGACACGCGAACCCCGGCTTCGCCTGACCCGCCGTACCTGAGCGGCGGCGGAACACCGAACCTGGTGGGCGGCGCCCGGGTACGCGAAACGGAGAAACAAGTGCTCGACAACGAGCCGACCGCAACCGATAGCGACCCGCAAGAGAACGACATAGGAAACGGCGAGACTTCCAGCCGCCGCAGCGCCCCTCCGCCGGTGATGTCCTTCATGGCGCCACCGGACCCCGAACCGGTGACGTCGCGACAGGGCGCTGGACAGCGACCTACCGACCCTGCCGACGATGTGCAGGACGAGCTCGGCGCCCGCGATTCGCGTCCGACAAAGGCGACTCGGGGCAGCAAGGGCAGCTCGCCCACGGGCGAGGCGCCTCAGGCCGACAAGCCCACGAAATCGGCCAAAGCTAGCAAGGCAACGAAGGCAACGAAGGCAACAAAGGCAACGAAGGCATCCAAGGCAACAAGGGCTGGCAAGACCGGCAGAGGCACGAAGGCTGCCACCGATGGCGTGGACATCGATGCCGTCGACGACCATGCTGACGACTACGCCGAGTCCGCCCTGTCCGGCTCGACGGTGTCCGAAGCCAGCGCATCCGACGGCGCTGCGATGAGCATCGACGACGGTCCCTTTGCAGCTGATGGCGAGAGCGACTCCGACTCAGACGTCGACGGCGGGAACCGCCGCAGGCGCGGTCGGCGAGGGCGCGGCCGAGGCAAGACCGGTGAGGAGTCCGATGGCGACGGCGCGCCCAGCTCGAGCGCCGGGCTCGACGCTCAGGACGCCGAGGACGGCGAGGACGGCTCAGGTGGTGACGGCGGGTTCGACGACGAGGATGGCTCGTCGACCCGGCGTAGGCGTCGGCGTAGGCGTCGATCCGACGACGACGACGGGAGTGCCGGCGCAAGCCGCAGCGATGGCGGCGGCGGGGGAGGCGGCCGCGGGGATGGCGGCGGTGGAAACGAAGAAGTCCGCGGGATCTCGGGCTCGACTCGCCTCGAGGCCAAGCGGCAGCGCCGTCGGGACGGGCGCGACACCGGCCGTCGACGCGCTCCGATCCTGTCCGAAGCGGAGTTCCTCACCCGCCGGGAGGCGGTCAACCGGGCGATGGTCATCCGGCAGAGCGGTGAGCGGACCCAGATAGCCGTCCTCGAGGACGACATCGTCGTCGAGCACTACATCACCCAGGCCACTTCGAATTCCTTCGCCGGCAACGTCTATCTCGGCAAGGTGCAGAACGTGCTGCCCAGCATGGAGGCGGCTTTCGTCGACATCGGCAAAGGCCGCAACGCAGTGCTCTATGCCGGTGAGGTGAACTGGGACGCCGCGGGGCTGGAGGGCAAGAGCCGCAACATCGAGACCGCGATGAAGTCCGGGGACGGCGTCGTCGTGCAGGTGACCAAGGACCCGATGGGTCACAAAGGTGCCCGGCTGACCTCCCAGGTCAGCCTGCCGGGCCGCTACCTCGTCTATGTGCCCAACGGGTCGATGACGGGGATCAGCCGCAAGTTGCCCGATGTCGAACGCAGTCGGCTCAAGGCGATCTTGAAGAAGATCGTTCCCGAGGACGCCGGAGTGATCATCCGTACGGCCGCCGAAGGAGCGAGCGAGGAGGAACTCACCCGGGATGTCAATCGGCTGACCGCGCAGTGGGAGGTCATCCAGAAGAAGGCGGCCTCCTCCTCGACCAGTTCACCGAGCCTGCTGTATCAGGAGCCAGATCTGGCCATTCGAGTCATCCGAGACGTCTTCAACGAGGACTTCACCCGGATGATCGTCTCCGGGGGGCAGGCGTGGGACACAGTCGAGGCATACGTCGCTCACGTGGCGCCCGACCTCGCCGACCGGGTCACCCTGCACACCGGTGAGACCGACGTCTTCGCCGACCTTCGGGTCGACGAGCAGCTGGCCAAGGCGCTGGATCGCAAGGTCTGGCTACCGTCCGGTGGGTCTCTGGTGATCGACCGCACCGAGGCGATGACGGTCGTCGATGTCAACACCGGCAAGTACACCGGCAGCGGCGGCAACCTCGAACAGACCGTCACCCGTAACAACCTCGAAGCCGCCGAGGAGATCGTTCGCCAGCTCCGGCTGCGCGACATCGGCGGAATCATCGTGATCGACTTCATCGACATGGTGCTCGAGAGCAATCGTGATCTCGTCCTGCGTCGGCTCACCGAGTGCCTCGGCCGCGATCGGACGCGTCATCAGGTAGCAGAGGTCACCTCACTCGGGCTGGTGCAGATGACCCGTAAGCGGGTCGGTCAGGGGTTGCTCGAGGTCTATTCGGAGCCGTGTGAGCACTGCAACGGGCGTGGCATCATCGTGCACGCCGACCCGGTCGACGAGAAACGCGGCCGCTCCAGCGACAACGCCAGGAGCGACAACTCCGGAGATCGCAACCGGGGTGACCGCGTTGATCGCCACGACGGTCGGGAAAGTGACCGCGGTGAGGACCGCAACGACCGTGGCGGCGCCGGCCGAAGCCGCGGGCGTGGCGGTTCCCGTGCCGATAGCGGATCCGCCCAGGCTCCGGCCAACAACGGCGCTACGCAGGAGCCAGAATCGAACTCGACTGAGCGAATCTCACCTCCGGTGCTGTCGCCGCCGAGTCCCGTGCTAGCTGCGAGTTCCGCAGCAGCGCCGAGCCCTGACAGACCCGAATCGGCCGATGTGCAGGCTTGGACAGCGCAAGAATCCCAGGCCAGCGCAGCTACCGTGACGGCCACGCCACGCCGGCGCGGCAGGCGGGGTGCCTCCCGCCCCGCAGGACCCCCTGTCGCAGATGGGTGAGTACCAGTCGTGCCGTACGGGCCTGGGTGGCTCTCGAGCCGAACGCTCCGGTACCCTGGGAACTCGGGTGCCACCGCGGTCGGCTCACAAAGCGATGTGAGTTCTCACCGCCGGTCAGTGCGCCTGCATGATCCTCCGCTCACTGAACCCATCTCGGTGTGTGGCGAAGAAGATGTCAAGGGAGATCCGTGGTGTACGCAGTGGTCAAAGCCGGCGGCAAGCAACACAAGGTTGCCGTCGGTGATGTCGTCGAGGTCAATCGACTCGAAGGCGATGCCGGTGATGCCGTGAGCTTGCCGGCACTACTCCTGGTGGACGGGCGCAGTGTCATCAGCGAGACCTCTGCGTTGACCAAGATCGCCGTGACCGGCGAGATCATCGGTCACCACAAAGGCCCGAAAATCAAGATCCTCAAGTACAAGAACAAGACCGGTTACCGTAAGCGGATCGGGCACCGTCAGCTGCTGACCGAGCTACTGGTCACCGACATCGACGACGGCAAGCCGAAGAAGAAGAAGAAGGCAACTGCGGTTGCAACCAAGGACGACG
>JACCQS010000493.1 GCA_013814015.1 Geodermatophilaceae bacterium
CTGGTCGTACCACCGGGGGTGATGCCGATCACGGGCGTCTCCCATCTCCTCGGGAAGGCTGTACTGGCCGAGGTCCGCGCCGGCGATTCGGTGCTGGACATGGGGACTGGCAGCGGCGTCAACGCCATCCTCGCCGCTGCGACGGCACAGAACGTCCAAAGACGCCGGGTTCCATAACGAGGTCGTCGCGCGGCGAACCCTGCACAAAGACGGCTGGCAGGTCGACTACCTGACCTTCCGGATGACCCAGCTCGCCTTGGCGCCGTGATCAGGAACCGTTGACCGGCGGAGCAGCGGTCAGCGTCGTGTCCACCTCGGGTCGCGGCCGGCCAGTCCCAACACTCGGTCGAACACCGGGGCGTCCGTTGCCACGTCGACGGGAGGCCCGAACATCCCGTCCCGCGCCGCCTCGTCCGCTGCCGCATCACCGGTGGGCGTCACGATCGGCAGCACTGCCTCGGCCAGCTCGTCGTGCACCTCGTACGGCTGACCAGTAGCCCGAGCCAGGTCCCAGCCGTGCATCTGCACCTCGTTCAGGGTTACCAGGCCGGCCACCTCTCCAGGCAACTCGACGCCGCCGGCCATGGTCATCCCCTCCCATGCCTCAGGGTCGCTCCACGCTTGCGCCACCTGGTCGAGCCGGGTGCGCAGCTGCTCGCGCCAGCCGTCCGGTAGCGGGTCGCTGACCTTGCCTGGCGGAGTAGAGGTGGTCGGCCCCTCGACTTTGCCGGCGGCGTCGCGGAAGGCGACCGTCAGGCCGAGCAGGTGGTTGAGCAGGTCCCGTACCGGAGTGTCGGTGCAGGGCGTCGGGTCGTCGAGCTGGTCGTCCCTGACGCCGTCGACGATCTGGGTCACCCGGTCGGTCGCTGGTCGCAGGTCGATCATGTGTCCTCCTGAGCGCGAGCCTGACTTCGCCGAGAGTACTCAGTCCGTTGATCCACGCGCTGGCAAGATCGTGAGCGCCTCGATCTAGCCGGCGTGCACCCAGACCGCTCACCATCATGAAGCGCGGGGCGGTGGCGGTGGGATTTGAACCCACGGAGGGGGTGAACCCTCACACGCTTTCGAGGCGTGCTCCTTAGGCCGCTCGGACACG
Source organism: Geodermatophilaceae bacterium (assembly GCA_013814015.1). GTDB lineage: Bacteria > Actinomycetota > Actinomycetes > Mycobacteriales > Geodermatophilaceae > JACCQS01. The sequence continues at coordinate 1,097 of JACCQS010000493.1, forward strand.
CCACCGCGGGAAAGACTACCTACCCCCGCCAGTCACGGCTCCCGGCGGTGCTCGGCGAAGAACGCCTCCAACAATCGAGCTGACTCCGCGGCCCGTACTCCGCCGAGCACTTCAGGCCGGAAATTGAGCCGCCGGTCGCGGACCACGTCCCACAGCGATCCGACCGCTCCGGCTTTGGGATCGGCGGCGCCGTACACGATCCGGGAGACCCGGGACAGAACAGCTGCGCCGGCACACATCGTGCAGGGCTCCAGGGTGACCACCAAGGTGCACCCGAGCAGCCGCCAGGACCCGACGACTTCGGCCGCCGCCCGCAACGCCAGCACCTCGGCATGTGCGGTCGGGTCACCGCGCAGCTCCCGCTCGTTGGCCGCCGAGGACACCAACACACCGTCGACGTCGAGGATCACCGCGCCGACGGGTACGTCGCCCCAGCCTGGCGCGGTGGCTGCCACGTCCAAAGCGAGTTGCATCGCGGGCTCGTACGCCGAACCGGGGCTCACCGAGGCAGGGTGTCCAGGGCCTGCGCGAATTCCTCGGCGAAGCCGAGCCGGCGGGCGATCAGGCCGAGCATCTCGTCGGCGTACAGGTCGACATCGTCCATGATCACCCGTAGTTCGCCGGCCGACACGCCGAGGTCTTCGAGGATGCCGAGATCACCGATCGGCCACAGGTCGTCCTCCGCGCTGTCCTCGTCGACGTCCTCATCCAGGCGCTGGGCGACATCGGCGGCGAAATCCCAGTCCAGGGCCGCGGTGGCGTCGGAGAGCAACAGCCGTACGTCGTCCCCGCCGCCAACTGCTCGGATGACCACGAAGAACTCGTCACTGATGTTCACCAGGCCCAGCGCACCGCCGTCGCCCGGCTGCTGGCGGGTCGCACGTACGCAACTCTCCACGCTCTCGAGCACCGCGGGCGGCAGAACGCCACATCGCCAGACTCCGGATTCGCGACTGGCGGTGATCGCGAAGCCGTCGACGGCATTCTCCTCGGCGACTGCCACGGCTCAACCCTCCCATCACGTGCTGGGGTACGACCGACCGTTCCCCGCCTCCCGGCACGGTAGTGCCTGTACGGCTATCCGCGAGAGTGCCTGGGCTAGTCTGTTGACAGGTCGATGACCGAGCCCCCATCAGGTGGGCGCCAGGTGACCGTGTCCGAGACTTCCCGTCCCCGACTTGTCGACGAGTGGCCTTCACACCGCTCGCAGGAGGACCTTCAGCGAGTATGAGCACAAGCGTCCAGGAACCAGCCTTGCCCCCGGCCGATCCGGCCAGCATCGACATGTCGGCTTCCGCGGATCGAGCCGCACGCCGAGTTGTCGCCCGCGTGGTCTTTCCCGAGGACCGCGATCTCGATACCTTGCCGCTCTACGTTGACTTCGCCCCCTACATCGGGGTAGATCCCGCGACCCGGATCGACCCCGGCGCACCGCCGAAGGCCGACTCGCGGGCGACACCGGTCACCATCTCACCAGCGCACTCGGAATACATCCGAGGCAGGCGCAGCTTTGCCATTCCCGCTGGTGAGCGAGTGTCTTTCGGCTCCTACTTCAACGCCTTCCCGGCCGCCTATTGGCGGAGATGGACTGACGTGGCCAACGTGCGCCTGACAGTTAGGACAAGTGGCTCTCCGACCGTCATCGTGTATCGGTCCAACGCACACGGTGCGACCGAACGGATGTCAGCAACCAGACTCGGTGAGGGTGAGTGGTCCATCGACTTGTCCCTGGCTCCCTTCGGCGACGGGGGTTGGTACTGGTTCGACCTTGCCGCCGGTATCGAGGCGGCAGTACTGGAGTCCGCCGAATGGTCGGTCCCCGATCGTGGCCTCGAGCGCGGCGGCACGACGATTGCCATCACCACGTTCAACCGCCCGGACTACTGCGCGGCCCAGCTGCGTCAGCTCGGTGCCGCCGAGGGCTTGTTGGAGCTGCTCGACGAGGTCCTGGTCATGGACCAGGGCACCAAGAATGTCGTTGACCAGCCTGACTTCGCCGAATGCGACGCCGGTCTCGATGGAAAGCTCCGGGTCATCCATCAGCGCAATCTGGGTGGTTCCGGTGGATTCGCGCGCGGAATGCGTGAGACATTGGGCGCCGGCCGGAGCCGCTACGTCTTGCTGCTCGACGACGACATCGTGCTGGAGCCAGAGGGGATCGCTCGGGCGGTCGCCTTCGCCGACGAATGCGCTACGCCGACGATCGTCGGTGGGCACATGTTCAACATGTACGAGCGGTCGGTTCTGCACTCCTGGGCCGAGACGGTCAAGGAGTGGCTGTTCTTCTGGGGGCCGGTCACCGGAACGGTGCAGGCACACAACTTTGCGGTGACGAATCTGCGGGCCACCGCCTGGCTGCACAAGCGCTTCGACGTCGACTACAACGGGTGGTGGATGTGCCTGATCCCGCTCGAGGTGATCGACGAGATCGGGTTGAGCCTGCCGCTGTTCATCAAATGGGACGACGCGGAGTTCGGCCTGCGCGCAGGCAAAGCCGGCTTTCCCACCGTCACTTTCCCGGGCGCGGCCGTCTGGCACGTCCCGTGGATGGACAAGGACGACACGACGGACTGGCAGGCCTATTACCACCAGCGCAACCGCTGGGTCGTCGCACTGCTCAATTCGCCCTATCCGCGCGGCGGCAACCTGATCTCGTGGAGTCTTCGCGGTGACCTCAAGCATCTGCTTGCCCTGCAGTACTCCGCGGTCGAACTCCGGCTGCAGGCTCTCGAGGATGTCCTGGACGGGCCGGACCGCCTGCACGCCGACCTGCCCACTGGCCTGGCCAAGGCCCGGGCGACCCGGGCCGAGTTCTCCGACGCCCGTACCAAGCGCGATCTGGACGCCTTCCCCACCCCCCGCCGAGTCCGTCCACCCAAACGTGGGAAGACCCCGGAACTGCCCAAGAGCCTCACTCAG
>JACCQS010000016.1 GCA_013814015.1 Geodermatophilaceae bacterium
GCCATGCCATCGTGGCGCCCCGGGACTGTGGCGCCACCACGCAGTGGCTCGCCGGTGGGTTGGAACGAGCGGTAGGAGAAGCCGCGCGGCAGCGCGAGCCGAATCTCGCCGTCACGGAGGTCGGGGACGCCGACCAAGTCCGGTCCGGCCGCACTCGCCGGCGCGGCGTTGGCCTCCCTAGCGAAGAAGCCGGCGAACGGACCGGCCAGGGCGGCTACGGCGCCGGCCTTGAGCACCGTACGACGATCGACCTGGGTCATGCGCTTTCCTCCTGCTGATGACGAACGGGCCCGTGAGCGACCGAACCGTACCCCGGGTGAGACCTTTCTCAAAGGTGCAATGCCGGTCTCTTGGACCGCGCGTTGCGTCCTCGAGCCCGCGGCCCGGCGTCTGAGCGAGCGGGCGGCGCGGCATCGGGGGAGACCAGGCCCGGCGTCGTCGCGGGCGGGGCTCCGGGGACGCAGACGATGCGCGGTTCAGCGTTGTAGCGGGTCACGAAGTCCTCGGTTCCCAGCACGGCGCCGGTGCCTAGCTGCTGGAAGATCCGGGTCACCGTGATGTCGAACCCGGTCGAGCCCCTCGACGGGCTGCATGAGTCGTCGTCGGGCTTCTCCTGAGTCTGTGGGCTTCGGTAGTTGTAGCGCTCGCTACTGACCGACTCGATGTCGACCTGCTTGGTGCCCCAGAAGGTGACTGTCAACGAGCCCGGGGACCAGATCGTCTCGATGTAGATGCCGGTCGGCTGGTCGTTGCGAAAGACCAGGTCGATCGAGTCGTAGAAGACGGTCGCCTCCCGCCCGGCCGGGTAACGGCTGATGTAGTACGAGTGCGGTTTGTGATAGACGTCCTCGAGACCGGCGAAGAAAACCGCGTTGAAGGTGGTGGTGGCGAACTGGCTGACCCCCCCGCCAACGGCCTGCTGGAACTCCCCGCTGATGATCACCCCGGCGGGCACGTACCCCTCCGCTTCGGTGCGCGGCCCGGTGTAGCCGTTGAGGCTGAAGGACTCCCCGGGTGGCACTACGGCTCCGTTCACCTCGGCCGCCACGACCCGCATGTTCTCGCCGCTGGAGGTCGACGTGTAACTGGTGGTGAAGGAGCTGACCACTTCGGTGATGCCCAGCGCGCTGGCGGCCTCTGTCGTGAAAGCGGCGGGCGCGGCCGTCAACGGGGCCTCCACCCGTCGCGGAGCGGGCTGGTCCAACACAGTGCGGATCGCCTGCGCGAGTGTGGCCCTGTCGATGCTGGTGCCGTCCACGGATGGGACGACGGTCATCACGCCCGCGACGATCTCGAATCGGGCGTCCAGCGACGGAGTCGTCAAGGGGGCGAAGGCATCGCCCATCGCGGCCAGGAGCGCCTCCGCGTCGATCGTTGCCTCGAGATGACCGTCCCCGTCCGGCGTGAAGCGCAGGGACGCCGCAAGGGCCGTCACCGGGATTTCCGCAACTGCGCCGCTGGAAGCGGCTCCTTCGGGTGCCCGCACCTCAATCGGAGCAGCAAGGGCGGGGCCGGCAATGGTGTCCAATGCCCTTTGAACCTCATCCGCGGTGATGGTGACTGCGAGCTCGTCCACCGGGAGCTCCACCGGATCGGCGCTCCGGTTCGCCGGATCGGCACGCACGGCGTCCATATACGTGGTGGCAGCGGCGGAACGGTTCAAGGCCAGTCCCGGCACTGGCTCCACGGCGATCGGTTCGATGCCGTCGAAGGTGATCGCGCCCTCGATCGTGGGACGATCGGCGGTGCTCGCGAATTCTTCGATGGCAGCATCGAGGAGGTCGTCGTCGACGGACAGGACCGGCGGCACGTCGCGCTGGATGAATAGCGACAGCAGCCGGGTCAGCGGGTTGAGCGGCTGGCGAGCGGCTTGCGCGATCGAGCCCTCGACGTCCAGCTTGATCCCAGCGGCGCCCGAGTTGAGCGTCCCCGTCGCCTCGCCCGCGGCGACGGCCCGGGGCTCGCTGATCGATGTGGCCAGTTCCTCCTCGAGACGCGCGGCTGCCTCATCCGGCGACATTCCTCCGAGTAGAACCCCGCCGACGGTGGTGTAACGCGGAATGCCATCTCCGGCCAGCAGCAGATCACCTGCATAGAGAAGGGCGCCAGCAGCGAGGACAACGACCGGAATCCAGATTCGCCGACGAGCCCACCATCGGCGTGGTCCGCGCGCGGAGGTATCTCGCTCGGACAGGTCCGGCTCCTCCCGGGGCGCCGGAAATCCGCTTGGCGGAGGGTTCGGGCTGCTCATCGATGTCAAGCCTACGGGTCCGACGACGATGGGCTGCCGCAGAACCCGTAGGTTCCCGCGACAGCCCATCGGGGTGTCCAGGAGCGTGGCGGTACCGGCCACGCTCGACGAGTCAGTTCAGAGATTCTCCGGCAGCGGCAGGCGCCTGGCTCGCGTGCAGATCCACGAAATTCACTGCGACCCTGCGGAGCTTGTCGTCGTATTCCCGAGCGTGGTGACCGCAGAAGGCCAAGTCCATGCCACCGGCAAGAACTACCCGCACCTTTGCCCGGGCACCGCACCGGTCACAGCGGTCAGCGCCGATCAGTTCGTCGTCGCGAGTAGCGATGGGGGTCAAAGTTGGTGTCACGGCGCTACCTCTCGTTGCGGCTTGGTTCATGGGTGCTGCTCGGTACTCATGCACTGCCCTAGGTACGACGTAAGCATGACTGCGGATGTTCCCACTGCGGTGCACGTCACTCCAAAGACACTCCGGCGTGTCGAAGTCGGCGAGCATGCCCCGCAGGAAAGCTTTCCGACACGACGGTACCCGCTCGATCCTGGTGTGCACCTCGGCTGGTACGCAGGTGCGGCTAAACCATTGCTGGGCATGGCAGTACAGCCGCGTTGCCTCGGTTGACCGCTCGGGCGCGCACGTTCGTACAGACGGAAGTCTGCGTTACGCGCAGTGATTATGCGTTGGTGCTGAAGTCCAGGAGTCCCACCACAGTCCGTTACTGGGCGGCGCTCCGAACTGTCATTTGACTCCTTGGAGTCACAGTGTGTAGTGTTCGTACTGTCAGTAACCAAGCGAGTGATTGCTGAACGTAGTCACCAACTGCGATCAGGTGAATGGCTCGGCACCAGAACCATCTGCCGATGCATGCCGTCTCGAGAAACGGCACGCCTAGGACAAACCCCAGGAACCAGTCACATGCCGGTTGACGAGTCGGCGTTGGCCAGCTCGCGTTATGCGTTCGCGCAATCACTGTCCGTACTCAGGCGTCTACGCCTTGATCGTCCGTCCCACCCGGTCAACCGACCGAGCGGGCAGCGTCATCAATCTAAAGGATTTGGCATGCGCACTCACAACCGTGCAGCGTCTGCCCTGCTCGCCGCCACCGCCGCCTTTGCCGCCATCGCCGTCGCGTTCGCCGGCAATGCATCGGCCGCTCAGACGGCCGATCTAGCCGGTAGCTGTACCGGAAGAAACGGCACCGTCATAACGCTTGACCTCGAGGGATACACCTTTGCCGGACCCAATACGGCGAGCATCACCCTCGACGGCAGCCGACCGAGCCGCGTGTCCTTCGGCACTGCCTACAACTGGTCGAGCGGGGCCCTGGACAACACCGTCGCGCACAGCGCCCGCGTCGTCGTACGGTCGCCGAACCGGACCTTCACCGACAGCATCAGCATCCCCGCCTGCCGGTAGCCCTCTGCGCTGCTGAGTCCGCCATCAGCTGTCCAGCCGATGAAGCCCGGCCTCAAAACGAGGCCGGGCTTCGTCACGTTGCGGTCCGGGATCAAGCTCTGTGGTTCACCGCGTCGTCTGGGTGCAGTTGTTGCTATGGAGAGTGATGGACCGTCGGCGCAGTGACGAGGTTCCCGAGCCCATTGACCCGGAATGCCTCGGCGACCTGGTGCGCCGTCACCAATGACGACAACCGACGCGGTGGATCCCTGTCGGCGGCGACGCGGACGTCCCGAAGCTGCTCTTCGATCAACCCTGAAAGATCCTCTACCGTCATCGTCGGCGCATTCTCCAGAGCGGAGTGCACGGCGAGGCCGATGGCCGTCGCCAAGAAGTGAGCGTCCTGACGAAGTCCCAGCAGGCGCCACACCGCTTCAAAGGCGATCGTGGCCGGCTCGGGCGAGCGCCAAGGTCGCAGGGACAACTGTGCGGGGCTGACGGTCCATCGCTGAGACCAAGGGCTGCGCGTGCTGGATCGCTGCCCCGAAACCTGCACCGACGCCCGGAGGACGACGGTCCGACCGGCCTTGAGTGCCTCATGGAGAGCCGCCCACACGTCCAGCAAGACCGCGGTCTCGTCGAAGGGCTCCAGGCGGGCTTTGGCTCGGGTGGCATGGCCCTTGAACGGGATCGGAGCCAGAGCGATTGTGCGCCGCTCAAGGGCTAAGGGGCTGATCCGACCGACGTCAAAGGAGATTCCGCTGATCTTGATCGGGGTACGGCCAACGTTCTTGACGACGACCCTCGCCAGTTCCACGTCGAAATCCGAGGTCTCTCGAAGCTGATCATGCGCAGGGCTTCTCGGATAGTGTGGTGGTTGGTGCTGGGCGAGCAGGTGGTCGTCGAGGACGGCATGACTCAGCGACACACGCACCCGGTTTGCCACTTGGATCACCTTCACAATGAGCGAGGAAGGGTGCTACTCAAAGTAGTGACCTGCTCAACGCCTTGCCTTCGACGTTAACACTTTGTGAGCGTTCTACGTCTGGACGGCGAGTGAATTCGAAACCACGGTAGAAGCGCCGCCCGTGCTGAGCACGAAGGTCATCGGCATCTGTGGCGGACCACCAGCTAGCGCCAATGTGGGCAACGGAGACGATCAGGACCGAGGCGGGGCTCATGTACCGCCGGCCGGCGACATGCGTTCCGGTCGAGAAGCTCGAGGGTGACGCCATGCCTGTGACGGTGGAGTTGAACGGACTCGACTACCTCGACGTCGAGGACGGGACGGTGACCCTGACTAGAGGAGAGGTGTTGGTGCTAGTAGGCGACCTCGCTTTCACGCTGGCCGAGGCGCACAAACTCGGGAACGCCCCTGGCCGAGATCCTTGGCGAGGTAACCCGATCGGAGGCGCGCTGTGACCCGCGACGGCAACGGCAACCTCCTCGACAGATGCCCGCCGTGGTGCATCGAACAGAGCCACATCGCGGACAGCATGATCAACATCAAGACGCACGTGACCGCGTCGGAGACGTTCGTCCCAGCGTCAAGCAACGACAGGCACAACACTGTCTCGGTGGCGATCGGGGCAGAGCGAATCGCTTGAGGACGCGTGCCGGAAGTCAGTCCGGTGGTTCTGATGCTGGGCGCCGACGACGCCGAGCTGACGGCAGGGGAGGCCAGACGGGTCGCGACAATCCTGCTCGGCCAGGCCGACAAGCTCGATCAGATCGCGGGGCGCACGGAGGTGCCGACCGACGTGTACGCGCTGGCTTACCAGGCCGGGCACTTAGACGGGACGCATCCAGCGACCTGAGCAAAACACGATCCGAAGGCGCCGGCGGTGCCGCGGGCAGTCAAGGCTAGACCCGCGGCACCTAAGCCGGACAGTCGTCCCTAGGGCCGTGTCCCAGCCTGCCGGTCATATAGCCATTCAGCAGCCGACGTAAACGGGCGAAGGCGCCCCGTTCTCGACAGGACGGCGGGGCGCCTCCCTAGGTCGCTGTCACCTGTCTCACGTCCCAGTCAGCCCATTACGGCGCATGACCTGAGAGTGGATGCGAATCCTAACGTTGTACCGACTATCGGTGGTGCCAGACCCGTTGAGGCGAGTCCGGGAACGTCTCGACCTGCTCATCGTTATGAAGAGTCGGCAGGCCGCCGAAGAGGGGCACGCTGACAGGGCTGACCAGCGGAAACGCTCTGATTAGCCCGTGACCGCTAGTCCAGGTAGTCGCGCAGGACCTGAGATCGGCTGGGGTGGCGCAGTTTCGACATCGTCTTGGATTCGATCTGGCGGATCCGCTCGCGAGTCACGCCGTAGACCTGTCCGATCTCGTCCAGAGTGCGTGGCTGACCGTCGGTGAGTCCGAAGCGTAGTCGTACGACTCCGGCCTCACGCTCGGACAGGGTCTGCAGGACGCTGGTGAGCTGGTCCTGCAGGAGGGTGAAGCTGACGGCGTCTACCGCGACGACAGCCTCGGAGTCCTCGATGAAGTCACCCAGTTGCGAGTCACCCTCGTCGCCGATGGTCTGGTCCAGGCTGATCGGCTCCCGTGCGTACTGCTGTATTTCCAGCACCTTGTCCGGGGTGATGTCCATCTCCTTGGCCAGTTCCTCCGGGGTGGGCTCGCGGCCCAGGTCCTGGAGCAACTCACGCTGGATTCGACCGAGCTTGTTGATGACCTCGACCATGTGCACCGGGATCCTGATCGTGCGGGCCTGGTCGGCCATGGCGCGGGTGATCGCCTGCCGGATCCACCAGGTGGCGTACGTCGAGAACTTGTAACCCTTTGTGTAGTCGAACTTCTCCACGGCACGGATCAGCCCGAGGTTGCCTTCCTGGATGAGATCCAGGAATGCCATGCCGCGGCCGGTATAGCGCTTGGCCAGCGAGACGACCAGACGGAGGTTGGCCTCCAGCAGATGGTTCTTTGCGCGTTCCCCGTCGCGGACGATCCAGTTGAGGTCACGGCGCAGCTGCGGGGAGACCTTGCGAGACTCGGTCTCGTTGATCCGGACCCGCTCGGCGGCGTACAGGCCTGCCTCGATCCGCTTGGCGAGGTCGACTTCCTCCTCGGCGTTGAGCAGGGCGACCTTGCCGATCTGCTTGAGGTAGGCACGAACCGAGTCGGCCGAGGCGGTCATCTCGGCGTCCTTGCGGGCCTGCCGCAGGGCCTCGGACTCCTCCTCGTCGTCCCATACGTACTCGGCGCTGACCTCCTCGGCGGGCTCACCCTCCTTGGCCGGCCCGATCGGGTCGCCGTCCTTGGTGATGATCTCGACTGCGGGAGTGTCGTCGATAACCGTCGCGGCGTCATCGGCCATGGCTGTTGCGGTACCTGAGGCGGAGACGCGGCTGGGCGTCTTGGCCGGGCCCTTCTTGTCAGCAGTCTTGATCGGCCCCTGTTTCGACCCGGTCGCGGTCTTGGCGGCGCTCTTGGTCGTTGTCTTTGCTGGTGGCTTCTTGGCCGGTGCCGCCGCTACTCGGGCACGGGGCGCGGCCTTGGTGACGCTGGCCGTGCGGCTCACTTGCGCGCTCACTCGCGTAGCACCGGATGCGGCCGCCGCCAGAGTGCGCGGCGCATGTGTACGAGTTGCCGTAATCAGTGAGCCCGTCGGTGCAGAAGTGTTGCTCTGTTCGGACGGCACGCAGATCCCCTTCACAGGACGTAACAGGTGAGGCGTCGAGCCGGGCCCGAGACGCACCGCTGGGGCGGTGTGGAAGGTCTGGGGGCACTCGGCGGGACGTGAGTCCATTCATTGTAACTGCGAATCGACAGGTTGGACCGGCGGCGGTCGCGCGCGTCGACATCGGAGGCCCGGGTGGGGGATCGCGGGACCTCAAGATGAGGGGATCAGCCCTCATGGCGCCCAGCCCGCCGACGCCGCAGAGTTGGCCGCATCGACAACACGCCCGCACAGCCGGGCCCTACTACCAAGGACACCGACATGAACAACAACATCACTCGTAGCCTCCTCGCCGGTGCCGGCAATGACGACGTACGCGGCGGCTTCAACCCTGGGACCACCACCGCATACCTGGGCGATGGCAACGACGAGATATCCGCCAGCGGTGTCGTCACTGTCGTCGCCTTCGGCCAAGGTGGCAACGACACCCTCATCGGCGGCAGCCAGGACGACTACCTGTACGGCGGCGCCGGCAACGACTACCTCGAGGGCAGGAGCGGGACCGATTGGATGGTGGGAGAAGGCGCCAACGACACCTTCTCCGCTCGCTCCGGCAGTGTGCCGGAACTGGACCGCGTCAGCGGCGGCGCCGGCTCCGACAAGGCGACCGTCGACAACCTGGACTTGGTGTGGGAGGTCGAGCAGATCACGGTGCTGTGAGCACCCGAAGTCCGACCAAGCGCCACGCAGCCACCGGCTCTGATCTCCAGGTCCGGTGGCTGTGTGGACTGTCGGTCTCCTGGAGCGGTTGGGTTGTTCTCAGGCCGGGCGGGCGCAAGGGTGAGGGCATGACCGTGTTGCCATCGCTGCTGAGTGCACTCACCGAGGGGTCGGTCGAGGTGATCGACCTGACCGCGCCGCTCCAGACGAGCACACCGATCCTGCAACTGCCGGAGCCCTTCGGTCAGACCTGGCCGTTCGAGTTGGCCGAGATCAGTCGTTACGACGATCGCGGTCCGGGTTGGTACTGGAACAACATTCGTACCGGCGAACACACCGGCACGCATTTCGATGCCCCCGTGCATTGGGCGACCTCGCGGGATGGCGAGGACGTCGCCCAGGTGTCACCGGGACGGCTGGTCGGACCGGCCGCGGTTCTCGACTTCAGCGACCAGGCCTCGCAGGACCCGGATTTTCTGCTCGAGATCGAGCACATCACCGGATGGCAGGACGAGCACGGTGAGTTGCCCGAAGGCGGCTGGCTGTTGTACCGGACCGGCTGGGACACGCGCAGTTCCAGCCAGGAAGAATTCCTGAACGCCGACCACACAGGCCCGCATACGCCTGGCATCTCGGTGGAATGCGCCCGCTGGTTGGCCGAGGAGGCACCGATTCTGGGCGTCGGCGTGGAAACGGTCGGGACGGATGCTGGAGCGGCGCACTCGTTCGAGCCGGCCTTCCCGTGCCACTCCTACCTCCTCGGGGCGGGTAAGTACGGTCTGACGCAGCTGCGCAATCTCGTCCGACTGCCGCCACAGGGCGCTGTGCTGATCGCCGCGCCACTGCCGATCGTCGGCGGATCGGGCAGCCCGGCGCGGGTTCTGGCTCTCGTCCAGCGGTGAGGGCAGCCTCCGGCACGGTCGCCGAGGCAGTCGCCGCCGCCTTGGCTCGGCGTGGCGTCGGGCAGGCCTTCGGCGTCGTGGGAAGCGGCAACTTTCATCTCACCAACGCGTTGATCGCCTCCGGCGCAAGCTATGTCGCGGCCCGGCACGAGATGGGCGCCACCGTGATGGCCGATGCCTATGCGCGGATGAGCGGGACTGTCGGCATCGCGTCCCTGCATCAGGGTTGTGGCCTGACCAATGCGATGACCGGGCTGGCCGAAGCGGCCAAGAGCCGAACCCCGCTGCTGGTCCTGGCGGCCGAAGTGACCAACCCGGCGTCGAACTTCTATGTCGACCAACCAGCTCTGGCCCGCGCAGTAGGTGCCGAGTCGGTCCGAATCGACGATCCGGCACGCGCGACCGATCAGGCTGCCGCCGCCTACGACCTCGCCGCCGGTGAGCGGCGAACAGTTCTGGTCAACCTCCCACTCGACGTCCAATCCGCTCCGGCGCCACAAGGTTGCGCCTATCCGGCGCGGCATGAGGCTCCCGCGACCGGCTCCATGCCGGATCCGACCGACGTCGCCCAACTCGGTCGGATACTGGCCGGTGCTCAGCGGCCGGTGTTCATCGCCGGCCGGGGCGGCAGGTGCGCCCGAACAGAGATCGAAGCAGCCGCAGACTCATGCGGCGCGCTGTTATCGACCTCGGCGGTGGCCAAGGGTCTGTTCCACGGCAGCCCGTGGTCCCTGGACGTGTCCGGTGGATTCGCTACGCCATTGGCCGCCAACCTGATCCGAGGCGCCGATGTCATCGTCGGCTTCGGCTGCGCCCTGAACATGTGGACGACGCGGCACGGCCGACTGATCGATCGTGAGGCCACTGTGGTCCAGATCGACCTGGCTGCCGATGCGCTGGGCCGGCATCATGACATCGATCTCGGAGTGCTCGGCGACAGCGCCGAAGTGGCGGCAGCACTCGTGGCTGAGTTGGCGGGTTCTTCACGATCGGGCTATCGCAGCCGCGAGATCGCTGTTCGGATCGCCACTGAGGGCCGGTGGCGTGCATTGCCCTACGAGGACTGGGCCGAGGGCTCGGGGCTCGATGCTCGGATCGATCCGAGGACGTTGACGATCTGCCTCGACGACCTGCTGCCGGCGGAGCGGGTCGTGTCGGTCGACTCGGGCAACTTCATGGGCTACCCGAGCATGTATCTGTCCGTTCCCGACGAGTACGGATTCTGCTTTACCCAGGCATTCCAGAGCATCGGACTCGGCCTTGCCACCGCGATCGGTGCAGCTCTTGCCCAGCCAGATCGCCTGCCGGTCGCCGCGCTCGGCGATGGCGGCGCGATGATGGGCATAGCAGAACTCGACACCGTCCGCCGGCTCGGGCAGCCGATGGTCGTGGTGGTCTACAACGACGCGGCCTACGGCGCAGAAGTGCACCACTTCAGCGCCGGTGAACCGCTGGACACGGTGACCTTTCCGGACACCGATGTCGCCTCGATCGCCAGCGGGTACGGCTTCGATGCAGTTACCGTCCGCTCCGTCGGCGACCTCGCCGCCGTCGGAAGGTGGCTCGACGGGCCACGCGCTCGGCCCTTGCTTCTCGACGCGAAGGTCGCAAATCCACGCGGAGCCTGGTGGCTGGAAGAGGCCTTCCGCGGTCATTAGTCTGCGTTGGCGGGCATGCCCGCGGCTTCGGCAAAGACTCGTTGGAATCCGGTGCCTGTGGAAGGAGAACACATGGATCTCGGCCTCGACGGCGTCCGTGTGGTGGTGACGGGAGGCAGTCGCGGCATCGGCCTCGGTATCGCCCATGCGCTGGCCCGTGAGGGAGCGTCATTGGGGCTCATTGCGCGGAACTCGGACGGCCTCGCTGAGGCGGCTGCATCCCTGCGCGAACACCGACGGAGGGTCGTGACAGTGGCCGCCGACGTGACTGACTTCGTCAGGCTGGCCGAGGCCGTCGATGACATCGCCGCGCAACTGGGCGGCCTCGATCGGGTCGTGGCCAACGCCGGAGGCACGGTTGGTGGGAACCTGCTCGACTCCGATCCCGAGGACTTCGTGGCGACCTTCGTGCTCAACGCTGGACATGCCGCGGCGCTGACCAAGGCGGCCGTCCCGTACCTGCGCCGGTCGACCGGAGCAGCGGTGGTCTTCGTCGCGTCCGTGACCGGGATGCGACCCGCCCCGCGCACTGCCTATGCAACGGCCAAGGCCGGCGAGATCCATCTGGCCAGCACCCTTGCCCAGGAACTTGCGCCGCTTTCGATCCGGGTCAACGCGATCAGCCCGGGCTCCATTCTGTTCGACGGCGGAAGCTGGGACCGCTACCAGCGCAACGATCCCGACGATTTCGATCGCTTCGTCCGCGAGGAGTTCCCGGCCGGCCGACTCGGCCGGGTCGAGGAGGTCGCCGACGTGGTCGCCTTTCTGCTCTCCGACCGCGCCGCATGGATGACCGGCGCCAACGTCGTCATCGACGGCGGCCAAGGCTCACCGAGCGCCCGCCGGTTCCCAGCAGGTACTTAGAAGTCCAGCAAGGCGTAGGGCTGTGGATCGCGCTGGTTCGTCCTGATCACGCTGTCGGCTCCGATCGTCAGCCGCACCCGGTCGTTGCCTGGGTGATTTGGGTCGTAGACCCGGAGGTCGGCCTCGTCCGGGTCTTCACGCATCGCAAAGGCCAGAACGACGTGGTGCTTGCTGAGTACAGCCGGGTTCCAGGACAGCGCACGAAGCAAGCCGACACAGCTGGGCCGGCCGGCCTCGAGGTCGGCCCGAACCGCAGCCAGGGTGCGGGCCGTCGACCGGCGCCGGGCGGTGACCCGGTGCGGCAGCTGCAGCGCCAGGTAGCGCAGCGGGCCGTTGGGCAGCCCGAGGCTTTCGATCTGGGCAGCTACGAGTTGATCGACGAAGCCTGGATTGGCCGGGGTGGCGTCGTTGGGAAGCGGGTCTCCGGCAAGCCAGCGTTCCCGGGCGAAGTGCACCATCCCGCCGCACAACCCGCCGTATACGCGGCCCAGCGCACGCTTCTGGACCCGGATTGCGGCACCCTTCGGCCAGACATTGCCGAAGGGCAGTCCGTCGCGACTGGGCCGGAAGTCCACCGACAGGGTGCGCCCAGACCACGTGGTCATGGTGCCTGCTCGACCTCGACGGTCTCGGAGGGATCCCCGGTCGCGCAGGCGACGTCGGTCGGTGCCACGGGCGTGGCGATCGCTACCGCGATCGCTTCAGGAGAGGCCAGAGTCGTGAACTCCGGCCCGAT
>JACCQS010000062.1 GCA_013814015.1 Geodermatophilaceae bacterium
AGCAGTCGACGAAGGGCCTCGGTGGCAGCGGCTGCCGACTCACCATCCACGGCCTGGATGGCCAGCAGGGTGAGTGCGTCGTCATCCTGGAGGTCCAATGTCGCCCAGGGAGCGGCATCGGTGAAACGAATTGCCCGCACGACCTGCCAGGGGATGTGCGAGACACCTCCGAAATTCCGGACGACAAGACCAACGGCATCGGCGCGAACGTAGGGCCGGGTCATGACCAGGACGCCCCCGGCGATGATCACGCCGAGGCCGATCATCGCCAGTTGGTCGGCTGTCCGGAAGGTAACCCCACCGGTATTCGACTGCTTGAGCAGCAACCCGACCACGATCATCGCTACGACTATCAACCCGGCCAGGACCCAGGCAATGATCCGGATCTTGCGTGGCCGGATGGTGAGCATCGAAAGCGCTCAGACGCCCAGGTCCACGATCGCTGCGACCGGTCCGCCGCCGGAGGGACCCTGGTGTACGGCGGCTACCGAAACGAACACCGCCGGGTCGCCGGTCACCGCGGCGGTCACTCCGCCGACGCAGGCCTTGATCTGGCGGTGCCAGTGCACGTCGGAGTCATCCAGCATCGCGTTTCGACGATCACGAACCTGTCCGGATGGGTCCGCCTCGCATTTGAGGAAGACGTTCACCAGCCGACCCTGCAAGTCTGTGGAATGCGGCCGTTCGGGCAGTTCGAGCCCGGCGTCGCGAATCGCCGCCCAGATGCCGTCCTGGTCGAGCGCGTCCTTCATCACCGAATGCCCGATCCGGTACCTACCGCCCACACCACGGGCGTTGCCCACGACCACTACCTGTGCCTGATCGAGTTCCACACCCGAGGAGCAGGACGCCACTGCACTGAACAAGGACAGATCGTGCATCACCTGATCGTCGGTGGGCATCTCGATCTCATCGAGGGCGACAGCGATACCCAGCGCTGTCGTCGCGTTGGACAGATCCATCGACTCGTGGGTCTGCTCGGTCCAGACCTGCTTTCCGCGAGACTTCGCGTCCCGGATCGTGTCGATGGTCAGCAGCGGGGTCTTGGTCTGTACGTAATGCACGTCGGCCGAATCGGTGATCCCGGCTGCGGTCATCGCCTCGCGGACAGCCGCGGCGACCTTCTCGATCATCGGTGTACGGCCGATGTCCTCGGGCAGCAGCTTCTCGCTCATCGCGAAGCCGACCGTCAGGCGCGGCTCATCGGTCGGCGTCACCGACTCCGGGGCAACCCTGGCGAAGATCGTGGCGTGCGGAGAGATGATTCCGTCGGTGCCGCCGGACCAGACGATCGGGATCTTCTTCACTGCGGCGCTATCCCGGGACCCTTTGGCTTGCAGCACCTCGCGGAATGCCCGGTCGGCGATGATCCGGGTGTAGTCGTTGACTCCCCCATTGCCTTCGGTCTTTCCGATGACAGCGACCACCCGGTCGGCCTCGATGACCCCGTCGTCGATCAGCTTCGCGAGTTCGGAGGCATCGCTGACCGAGTGCAGCGGGACCTTGCGAACTTCGATCGGGGCGGGACGGGCAGCGCTGGACTCAGGCACCGGTGGAGACCTTTCGTGTCGTGGGTCATCGTCGCGATCAGAGTCCGGGGGACCCCTGCTACGTCAGGTAGGCAGCAATCTTCCCCTGTCGGTGCGATCTTCGGTCGAAGGGTCATCCGGTCGTGGGCTCGACCACCGTTCCGTACGTTCCGTTGACGCCGTCGGCGATCCGGTCGAGCGAGGTGATCACCGCCCGCCGCCCGCCGCCGTCGACGAAACCCAGGACTGCCTCGACCTTCGGCCCCATGCTCCCGCTGCCGAACTGGCCCGCCTGCGCATGCTCGCGTAGCTCCGCCGCGCTGATCCGGTCCAGCGCCCGGGCCTGCGCGGTACCGAAGTCCACCATCACATGGCTCACATCGGTGGCGATCAGCAACACATCGGCCGCCAAGGACCTAGCCAACAGGGTCGCGGTCAGATCCTTGTCGATCACCGCCTCGACGCCGCGCAGACTGCCGTCAGCTTCGCGTACGACCGGGATGCCCCCGCCGCCCGCGGCGATGACCACATGGCCCGAGCCGACCAGTGCGGACATGGTCGCTGTGTCGAGAACCTCCAACGGCGTCGGTGAGGCAACGACCCGCCGCCAGCCTCGCTCTCCCCGATCCTCCCAGTGCTGGCCGTGCTCGACGAGCTGCTGGGCCCGCTCGCGCGGAAGGTAGCGCCCGATGGGTTTGGACGGTCGGCGGAAGCCGGGATCGTCGTTGTCGACAACGGTACGGGTGACCAGCGTCGCCGTCTCTCGATGCACGCCGCGGGAGCGCAGCGCTGCACCGAGAGCGTTCTGGATGGTGAAGCCGATCGTCGCCTGTGTCTGGGCCACGCACCAGTCCAGCGGTACGGGCGGCACTTCACTGGCGGCCATCTCGTTCTTGACCAGCAGATTGCCGACCTGCGGCCCGTTGCCATGCGTCAGGACGATGTCGTGTCCAGCCACGACCAGGTCGGCCAGTCGTTCGCAGGCCAGCGCGATCGCATTCTGCTGCGACTCGGTCGATGCGTCCCCACCCGGACCGGTCATTGCATTGCCACCCAGGGCGATCAGGACCCGCACGGCGCCATCATGTCGTCCTGGAATCGGGTCATCCCACTCGGTTCTCCCGGGCGAGAAGGACCAGAAGGGAACGCAGGAAAAGGCGACGTGATGTCACGTGGGCTCCGTCCGAGGCAAGTGATCGCAGCTTGCCAGGTAGGTAGGTGACCTGCGCGGGCGTATGTGCACAGAAGGAACTGAATGTTTCGTGGTCAGTTGCCGACGCCGCTGTCCAGCCAAGCTCGGACGGAGTCATTGTGTTCGCCCAGTGCCGGTGGCGGACGATGCGCGACCGGTTCGGAGCCGTCGAATCTCAACGGCGGCCCGGGCAGGGTGATCGGTCCGAGCACCGGATGCTCGACGTCGACGAGCAGGCCCTGCGACGCGGTCTGATCCCAGTCGTAGACCTGTTGCAGGGTGCGGATGGCGCCGGCCGGGACGCCGATCTCTTCCAGTCGAGCGAGCCAGGACTGGCTCGTGTCCTCGGCGAAGACGGCCTCGATGAGGGTGATGAGCTCATCCCGTCGTGCCGTGCGCGCGCTGTTCGTGGCGAACGGGGGGTCGTCGGGATCGAGCCGGACCAACGGGGCGAATTTCCGCCAGAGGGCCTGGCTGCCCACCGACAGCTGGACGGTTCCGTCGGCGGTGGAGAAGGCGCCGTACGGGGTGATCGCGGGGTGGTGGTTGCCCTGGGCTGTGGCGACCTCACCGGCGACGGTGTACCGGGTGCCCTGGAAGGCGTGCACGCCGACCATTGCCGCAAGCAGGGAGGTCCGTACGACGCCGCCTTTGCCGGTCCGTGCACGCTCGTGCAGGGCCGCGAGGATTCCGTACGCGCCATACATGCCGGCGAGCAGGTCCGCGATCGGTACGCCGACCCGCTGCGGGTGCTCTGCGTCGGTGCCGGTGATGCTCATGATCCCGCCCTCGCCCTGGGCGATCTGGTCATAGCCGGGGCGGCCACCTTCTGGGCCGTCGTGACCGAAGCCGGTGATCGAGAGCACGACGAGCCGTGGGTTGATCTCGGCCATCCGGTCGACGCTGAATCCGAACCGGTCCATGACGCCGGTCCGAAAGTTCTCGATCAGCACGTCGGCTCGACCGATCAACCGGGTCAGAAACTCCTTGCCCGCCTCCGCTTTCAGGTCTGCGGTGACCGACTCCTTGTTCCGGTTGCAGGACAGGAAGTAGGTCGAGATGTCTTCGTCCGGCCCGACGAAGGGCGGCCCCCAGGAGCGGGAGTCATCGCCGCCTCCGGGGGTCTCCACCTTGATCACCCGAGCTCCCAGGTCACCCAGCATCTGAGCGCAGTGCGGCCCGGCCAGCGCCCGGGTCAGGTCGAGGACAACGAGGTCAGCGAGGGGTCCGGCCATGGCGCGATCGTAGGTGCCGGCGGATCCTCCCGCTGATCCGTGATCAGCGCGGGCGCAGGGCCAGCAGGCCCAGGTCGGACAGGGTGTACTGCAGGGCCACGAAGTCGGCCGGATCCAACGTGATGTGCCAGCGGCGGCTTCGTCCGGCCTGCTCCCAGCCGGTCCAGGTCTTGCGAAAGCCGGTGCTGTGCTTGCAGCGGACGGTGATGTGGCGGCGGCCATTGCGCAGTTTCAGGAAGCTGCCGGCCTGTTCCTCGCTCGTCGTGCCCCCGATCCCCTCGGCGTTCGAGCCGCTGGACCTGACCAGGTACGCGGAGCCGGCCTCGACTCGGTCCACCCGAGACAGCTGGCGACGGCGCAGTCCGAGCGTGTGGCTCAATACGAAGCCGTCGCCGTTCACCGAAAGGCGGCCGCGGAACAGCGGGGCGCCGTAGACGACGAGGCCACAAATGATGAGCCCGACGCCCAGCGCGCCCGCGGCGCCGAGGATGAAGACATCCTCGACCGTGCCTGACACCTCCTGCCAGACGAGGCTCGCCACAACGGCCAGGAGGGGCACGATGACCAGGGGTCGGGCGATCAAGCGCTCGGGACCGCGCCAGGACCGCATGGCCGAGGAACGAACCGGCCGCTGTCCTGAGTGGACCTTCCCGAGGTGGCGGTCGAGGTTGGCGCCCTTGACAGTGGCAGCGCACACCGGGCAAGGAAGGACGGCCGCTGGGTGGTCGGTTGCCAGCCGGCTCGCCGTTGCCATCGCGTCGGACACCATGCACCCCGGTTGTGGAGGCGCTGCCTCCCAGAGCCAGCAGCCTAGGGTTGCGTAGGGTGACGACGGTACGGACCTTCGCCGATCTGGCTGTAGAGATCCACGCGCTGGCGCCTCGGCTCGGCGACGTCCGCCTGGTCACCGTGGACGGCCCCAGCGGTTCCGGCAAGTCCACCTTCGCCGGCCAGATGGTCACCGCGCTCGAGCACCGGGGATCAGTCGCACTGGTGGGAATGGAGGCGCTGTACGAGGGTTGGACCCTGGACGGCGCCTGGCAGCGGCTGGAGGAGGCCGTGCTGGAACCCCTCGCAGCCGGATGGGCCGGCGGCTTCCATCCCTACGACTGGGCCACACAGAGTTGGAGTTCCCGCTGGTGCACGGTCCCGGTGAGCCACGTGCTCGTCGTGGAGGGCTGTGGCAGTTCACCGCGGACCGCAGATCGGTTGACCAGTTACCGGATCTGGATCGAGGCTCCACCGGTTGTGGCGTTCGAACGCGGCCGTTCCCGGGAGGGCATGGACCTGGACCGCCGGCTTCGGGACTGGCAGCGGCTGGAGGCCGAGCACTTCACCGAGCAGTACACCCGGCGTCGCGCGGACCTGCGGGTGAACGGTGACCCGACCGGGCCGCTGCCCTACGACCCATCCGCAGCCTTCACCGCGCTGTCGTAGGACCGGCTGACGGCCACGGTGTTGCGGGGCTGTCGGGGTAGCCGGGCAGACTGGTCCTCGTGTTGCTGGCAGAGCTGGTCGCGACCTCGGACAGCGTCACGGCTACGCGGTCGCGGACCACCAAGATCGCCCTGCTGGCAGATCTGATCGGTCGCCTCGCCCCGGACGAGGTGGTCGCGGTCATCGGGATGCTGGTCGCTGCGCCACGTCAGGGCCGACTCGGAGTGGGCTGGTCGACGCTGAGCCGGATCGACGCTGGTCCCGCCGAGCGTGCCGGGTTGACCGTCGCCGACGTCGATGCGATCTTCAGCGCCCTGGCGCACACCAGCGGCGCCGGCTCGGCAGCGAGGCGGCAGGCCCTGCTGGCCGGCCTTTTCGATCGGGCCACCGCAGCGGAGCGGCCCTTCCTCCTCGGCGTGCTCATGGGCGAGGTCCGTCAAGGTGCCCTCGAGGGGGTGCTGGCCGATGCGATCGCGGCCGGCACTGGCACGCCGAGCGAACTCCTTCGCCGCGCCTGGATGCTGACCGGTTCGCTGACCGAGACGGCTCGACTGGCCGTCACCGGCGGCGGGGCTGCCCTGACCGGAGTCGGCCTGCAGGTGCTGCGCCCGGTCAAGCCCATGCTGGCGGCCAGCGCGACCACCGTCGAGGCGGCGTTGGGCGACACCGGTGACGCCGTCGTGGATTACAAGCTGGACGGCGCGCGGATCCAGGTGCACCGCGACGGCGAGAGGATCTCGGTGTTCACCCGCAGTCTCAAGGACGCCACGGCGCGAGTCCCCGAAGTCGTGGCGATCGTCGCGCAACTGCCCGCCGACCGGCTCATCCTGGACGGCGAGTCCCTGGTCCTCGACGACACGAGCAGCCGGCCACGCTCCTTTGCCGACACGCAGAGCCGCTTCGGCGCCCGGGTCGCCCGCGAAGAGTTGCTCCGGCCGTACTTCTTCGACCTGCTGCACGTCGACGGCGTCGACCTGATCGACGAACCGCTGCACGTACGGCTGGCCGAACTCGAACGGGTGGCCGGCCCGTGGCGCGTCCCGTCGGTTCGGACCGACGATCCGCAGGTCGCGGCGCGGATCCTTGCCGACTCTCTGGCGGCCGGTCATGAAGGCGTAGTGGTCAAGTCGGTCGACTCGACCTACGCGGCGGGTCGACGTGGTACCAGCTGGCAGAAGGTCAAGCCGGTGCGCACCCTGGACCTGGTGGTGCTCGCGGCCGAGTGGGGACACGGCCGGCGCTCCGGGTGGTTGTCCAACCTGCACCTCGGGGCGCGCGATCCCGACGGGGCCTATGGCGAGCCGGGCGGTTTCGTCATGGTGGGCAAGACGTTCAAGGGAATGACCGATGCGATGCTCGGCTGGCAGACCGAGGCGCTGCAGGCGATCGAGGTACGGCGGACTGAGGGCACCGTCTGGGTTCGCCCGGAGCTCGTAGTCGAGATCGCCTTCGATGCCGCACAGGTCTCCTCCCGTTACCCGGGCGGCGCAGCGCTGCGCTTCGCCCGGGTACTGCGCTACCGCGAGGACAAGGACGCTACCGAAGCGGACACGATCAGTGCGGTCCGCGTGGCACTCCCGGGATCTGCCCCGGGCCGCTAGTCCGGGCGCGTGGTGCGGCCACCAACAGATGGACGGCAGCGATGCCGTCGCCGACCCGAACGTCGCGCTCGACCGTCAGGCCCACCGTGCCCAGCTCGTCGATCACCTCGGACACGGGGCGGATCCGAAATCCGTGCGCCGTGTACGGGGCGGCCTGCATCGCGGTCGGGTCTCCGAGGCCGATAACGACACGACCGGTGCCCTTCACGACTCGGGCGAACTCAGCGACTGCGCCACCCAGGTCAGCTACGAAGTAGATGGTGTTGATCGTGATCAGGCCGTCGAGACAGTCATCGGGCAGTGGCAACCGCGTCATCGATGCGTTGTGCAGGTGCAGCCGACCGACCTTGATGTCGCCTCGATATCGGCGGGCAGCACTGGCAAGCATCGTCTCCGACAACTCGGCACCGTGTACCCGGCCGGATCCGGCGACCTCGTCGAGCAGGAGTTCGAGCCCGATCCCGCCACCGAACCCGACGTCGGCCACGACGGCATCGCGCGGGAGGGATAGGGCCGACACCGCCTGAGCCACGGTGTTCCGGTTCGCGCGATTCAGCATCGCTGCGACCAGCCGACCTCGAAGTCCGCTCGGTGCGCCCAGCTGTCTAGCCAGGCCCGCCATCAGGCTGCCTCGCACACTCATTGCCCGACCGTACTGGCCGCGGGCTTCGCGGCCGGGCAATCACGGACCGGCCGGTCCGCCGCCCGGAACGACCGGAGCCGGAACCGTCGGTTTCCCCGAGGACCGCTGTCGGGCGGTTTCGGCCAGCACGATGCCGCTGAGGATCAGTGCGGCGCCGAACAGCTGGATACCGGTCAGCAGCTCGCCCAGGACCAGCCAGGCGACGAGGCCGGCCATGACGGGCTCGGCCATGCCCAGCAGACCGGTCCGCGCCGATCCCAAGGTGGACAGCGCAACCAGGATGAAGGAGTACGGCACGACCGTCCCCAGGACGACGATCCAGATGACCAGGACCCACAGCGGGGCGCTCACCCCGTCGAAGGGCGTCGGAAGGGTCGCGTCCTGGCCCAGCCGGGACCACTGAAACGTCCATGGTGGTCGGAGTACCGACCAGAAGAGCGCCGCCGCGGTGAAGGTCCACGCCGCGAGGCTCAGCGGGTCCCGAGTCCCCATCCCGCGTTCACTGGACAGGTAGTAGGTCGCCAGCGAAACGGCCGCGCCCAGTCCGGCCAACAGCCCGAGACCGTCCAGGGTAGGGCCGTCCCAGACCCTCGCGACGATCGCCAAGCCGGTGACCGCGAGGGCAAGTGCGGCCCAGATGCGCGAGCGCACCGCCTGACGCCGTACGAACCGGACCCACAGGACCACGAGGACGGGCGCGAGGTACTCCAGCAGGAGCGCGATTCCGACCGGGAGCCGGAAGATGGCCACGAAGTAGAACCACTGGACCAAGCCGATCCCGATGATGCCGACGATGAAGAGGAATCCGAGCTCACGAGGACGCGCCCGCAGGGTCGCTGGCCGGGTGAGCAGCAGGAAGGCCATGAGCAGCACCGCCGAGCCGAGCGACCGGAGCTGGACCAGGTCGAGCGAGGACAGCCCTGAGCCCAACGCCACTTTGCTGACCGTCCCGTTGATGCCGAACAGGACAGCGGCGCCGGCCGCCGCGAGCACGCCGATCAGCGCAGGACTTCCGGCGCGCCTCACTGCCTTGACGCTAGCGGCTGCTCGCTTTGCCTATCCCATGCCCCGACACGCCGCGACCGGCGCCGCGTGTTGCAGCACCAGGTAGCCAAAGGCGAGTGAACGGCTCAGTCCTCGGCGCGGCGATCCTGCTTGAGCCGGGACCGTCGGCGCTTGTCATCGAGCCGGCGTTCTCGAGCCCCCCGGCTCGGTCTGGTCGGCCGGCGTCGCGGCCCGGCCGGAGCGACGGCCTGGCGCAGCAGTGCCGCCATTCGAGCACGGGCGGCTTCGCGGTTGCGCAGCTGCTGGCGGTACTCGGAAGCGGCCACGGTCAGCGTCTCGTCGACCAGCCGGTCGGCGAGGCGACCCAGCGCTGTCTCGATCAGCGGCTCCGGCCAGCCCGGGATCGTTGGTACGTGTACGGACAACTCGACCCGGGAGTCGGCAGTGTTCACCCCCTGACCGCCCGGGCCGGACGACCGCGAGAAGCGCCACTGCAGGACTCGGGCGGGTACGACCAGGGCGTTGTTGATTACCAGGTCGCCGTAAGGTCCGTCCTCGCCGCTCATGACCTGATGGTGACAGCCGCAGCCGAGTTGATCATCGGATATGCCGGGGTTTCCGAGGCGGCAGCACCGCTAAACCCCCACAGGTTCCGATGATCCACTTGGGCCGCGCCGCTCAAAGCAGGTCGACGTCGGGGTACGGAATGCCGCCGGACAGGCGGGCGTAGCCGGGGCCGCGGTCGAAGAACGGTTCGTCGCCGGCACGTGCCGCTCGGCGCTCGGCACGCAGAGCGTCCGTCGCCGCCTCGTCGCAAACTGGGGCATCTTCGTCGCCAGTCAGGACCACTGCGTAGTCCGCCCGCGCCCCGGCCACCGAAACCTTGCCCCAGGCCACATCACGCAGCACGTCGGAAATCGGGCGGTCGAGGGGGTCCCCCCACCCACCGCCACCGGTGGTCCGGATCCGCACCGTCTCCCCCGCCGCGAGGGGCTCGGCATCGGCGAGGGCGTCGACCTCGCGCTCGTTCGGTCCGCCCGGATCGGCAGTGACTTGGAAGGAGCGACCGGCCTTGCCGCCCTTCACTCCCCAGCAGGCCAGGATGGACCGGTCGGCGATGGACATGAAATGGGCGGGCAGCAGCATCCGGATGTGCTTCTCGTACCCGAGCCCGCCGCGGAACCGGCCGGCTCCTCCGGAGTCCATGGTCAGGCCTAGGGACTCGACGACGAACGGGAACCGGGACTCGCTGAACTCGGTCGGCAGGTTCCGCGAGTCCGGGACGACGTGGATGGTGTCCTCGCCGTCGGCGTAGTAGCGCCCACCCGAACCCCCGCCCAGCACCTCACGCATCAAGTCGGACGGGCCCTCGGCGTCCTGTCCGTACACGCCGGTGTAGCGGATCGTCTCCTGGTCGGCCGGCATCCGGCCATCCACGGCCTTCGCAATCACCCCGGCGAGAACCCCGAGCAGGCGCAGGATCACGAACGTCCGCGCATTCGTCGGGGCCGGGAACACCGGGGTCAGCAGTGTCCCGGGCTCGGGGAAGCGCATCTCGATCAGCGGGACGACACCCTCGTTGACATCGAGTTCGGCCATTCGCTCGGGGGTGGCGGCCAGGTTGCGCAGGATCGGGGCGAGCCACTTCTTCAGAAATGTGCCGTCGGCGAAGTCCCCGACATGGTTGATCGGCCCCTTGGCCTGCGGACTGGTTCCGGTGAAGTCCAGGATCAGGCGGTCACCATCCGGATCGTCCGGCCCGGTGCGGGTCATGGTGATTCGCTGGGCGTGCAGTCGAGGCGGGTCCACGCCGTCGTGCTCGGCGTAGTCCTCCCAGACATGG
>JACCQS010000065.1 GCA_013814015.1 Geodermatophilaceae bacterium
CCGTCGAGGAAGTAGATGTCGCGCTGTTCGTAGGCCGAGACGAAGTCGGTACGCGTGATGTAGATCCCCGTGGTCGGTCCGGCGATTCGCCACTGCTCGTTCTCCTGGACCATTCGCAGTTCGATGCTGAACTCGTCGATCTGTGGCGTGAAGATGCCGGCCCGATCGACGGTCCCCACGAGCTGCCCGGTCACCCGAACGACGGTGTCCGGGCCGGACGTGACGGCCGAGAGCTCCGGCTCGATCACCGTGATGCTGGCGGTGTCGTCCCAGGTCTCGGCCTGTTGTGCGGTGAGGTACTCCCGCGACACCGGGCGGCCCTGCACGGTGCTGGCCGAGGATTCGATGAAGCCGCGGACGATCTCCTCAGGGCTCGCGCCCGATTCCGGCGAGAGCGGCTCGACGCCGACCGGCTCGTCCACACCGCCGCTGACCTGGGTGATCGCCACCGGCGCGGAGGCTGTCGGGACCGTCGAGCAACCGCTGATCAGCAGCCCCAGGATGGCGGCCGAGACGGCGAGCCGCACCGGCCAGGGGCGCCTGGTCACGGTCTCGCCCCGGTCGGTCCGGCGACGACGTCGTACGGATCGCGGGTCTCGGCCGTCGGCTCCAGGGGAAGCGGAGAGCCTTCCAGCTCCACTCCCTGGACGAGCGGCAGGGTGAGCCGGAACTGTGCGCCCTCGCCGGGCCGGCCCCAGGCCTGCAGCCAGCCACCGTGCAACCGGGCATCCTCCCGGCTGATCGAGAGCCCCAGCCCGGTCCCACCGCCGTGCCGGCTACGCGCCGGGTCGGCCCGCCAGAACCGATCGAAGACCCTGGAGGCTTCTTCGCTGTTCATTCCAGGCCCATGGTCGCGGACCGTGATCGCGGCCGCCGATCGGTTACCTCGTAGCGTCACCTCGATGCCCCCGCCATCACCATGGTGGATCGCATTGAGGGTGAGATTGCGCAGGATCCGCTCGACGCGTCGCGGGTCGATCTCGGCAATCACCGGATCATCGGGCAGCCGCAGGCGCAGGGTGGCCCCGCGCTGGTGTGCCAACGGGTCGGCCGCGGTCAATACCCGCTGGATGAGCGGTCCGAGTTCGTTGGGCTCGGCGACCAGACTCGCCGCTCCGGCGTCGTAGCGGCTGATCTCGAGCAGGTCGGTGAGCAGACCCTCGAACCTGCCGAGTTCGGTCTGCAGGAGCTCGGCCGATCGGGCGACATCAGGGGCGAAGTCGACGCGCGCACTGTGCAGGATGTCGGCGGCCATCCGCACCGTGGTCAAAGGCGTACGGAGTTCGTGCGACACGTCGCTGGTGAAGCGCTGCTGCAGACGGGACAGATCCTCCAACTGGGTGATCTGTCGTTGCAGGCTGGCCGCCATCCGGTTGAAGGAACCGGCCAGCCTGGCCAGATCGTCGTCCCCGCGAATGGGCAGCCGCCGCTCCAGTTGGCCCGAGGCCAGCTGTTCTGCGGTCTGGGCGGCCAGCCGGACCGGACTGACGACCAGGCGAGTGACCAGTGCCCCGATTCCGGCGACGAGGACGACCAGCGCCAGACCGGAGGCCACCACCGTGCTCCGGATGTCCTCGAGACTGCGCTGTTCCTGGTCCAGCGGGAAGACGTAGTACAGCTCGTACGAGCCGGATTGGCTCGGTACGGGGGCGCCGACGACAAGGGAGGGTACGGCTGGTCCGCCGTCGGTCGGCATCACCGCGTATTGGTAGGTCTGGGTACCCTCACCAACCTCGGTGACCAGGCTGTCCGGTAGAGCCGGAGTCAGGCCGGCGAAGGAGGGTTGGGTCAGCGCGGTCGGGGTGTCCCGGTTGATCATCACGATCGCGAACTGTCCTGCGCTGCCGCCTCGAGTACGCAACTCATCGACGGTGCGCTGCATGGTCAATCGGATGGAACGGGGATCTCCGGAAGGCACGGCGACGACTTGGTTGCGCGCGTAGTCAACCCCCACCTGTGCCTGCGAGATCGCCGCATCCTTCTTGGCACCCAGCTGCTGGGTACGGATCTGCTCGAACAGGATCAGCGAGATGACGATGACGACGGCGCCGGCGACGGCCATCGTGATGACGGCCACGCGCAGCTGCAGGGACCGGCGGTACTGCAGCCATACGGCGCGTCCGGCGATGCGTGCGCGCAACCGCAGCTCGCGGACGACACCGTCGAGGCGGGTCCGCCAACCGCTGGGCCGGGATGTGGTCATGGAGGTCCCACGCTACGTCGTTACGGAGGTCCGGCCTTGTAGCCAACTCCTCGTACGGTCAGTACGACCTCGGGATGCTCGGGATCGATCTCCACTTTGGACCGCAACCGCTGTACGTGCACGTTGACCAGCCGGGTGTCGGCGGCGTGCCGGTAGCCCCAAACCTGTTCGAGCAGATGCTCACGAGTGAACACCTGGCGTGGCTTACGGGCGAGGGCGACCAGCAGGTCGAACTCCAAGGGAGTCAACAGGATCGGCGTCTCACCCCGACGAACCTGGTGACCCGCGACGTCGATGGACACCTCGCCGATGGCGAGCGTCTCCGGGTGGTCAGTGTCGGTACGGCGCATCTGCGCCCGGATCCGGGCAACGAGCTCGATCGGTTTGAACGGCTTCACGACGTAGTCGTCGGCGCCGGCTTCCAGGCCTCTGACCACATCGACGGTGTCGGCCTTGGCCGTGAGCATAATGATGGGCACCAGGGATTCCTGGCGGATCTCCCGGCAGATCTGCAGCCCATCGGCCCCGGGCAACATGAGGTCCAGCAAGACGAGGTCGGGTCGGACCTCACGGAAGGCTGAGACCGCGCGACCAC
>JACCQS010000076.1 GCA_013814015.1 Geodermatophilaceae bacterium
GTCGGTGCACTGATCGCCGAACGCGCCAAGGCCGTCGGGATCGAGAAGGTGGTCCTCGACCGCGGGGGCAACGCCTACGCCGGCCGGATCGCCGCATTGGCCGATGCCGCCCGGAAAGGTGGCCTGCAGTTCTGATGAATCACATGAGCGCACAACGCGACGGAATAGGGGCTTTCTGATGCCAGGACCACAGCGACGCGGGGCAACCGGCGGGGAACGCCGGGATCGCCGCGACGGCGGTCGGGCCGGGGCGGAGAAGTCCACTCATCTCGAGCGAGTCGTGGCGATCAACCGGGTGGCCAAGGTCGTCAAGGGTGGCCGCCGGTTCAGCTTCACCGCACTCGTCGTCGTCGGTGACGGTGACGGGCAGGTCGGTGTCGGCTACGGCAAGGCCAAGGAAGTTCCGGCTGCCATCGCCAAGGGCGTCGAAGATGCGAAGAAGAGCTTCTTCAAGGTTCCGCGCATCGCCGGAACGATCCCGCACACCATCCAGGGCCGCGCCGCCGCCGGTGTCGTCCTGCTCAAGCCGGCCAGTCCGGGTACCGGTGTGATCGCCGGCGGCCCGGTACGCGCCGTCCTCGAGTGCGCCGGTATCCACGACGTGCTGTCCAAGAGCCTCGGCTCGTCGAACCCGATCAACATCGTGCACGCGACGGTGGCCGCGCTGCAGGGCCTGGTCCGTCCCGAGGAGATCGCGGCTCGCCGCGGTCTGCCGCTGGAGGACGTCGCGCCCGCTGCCATGCTCAGGGCTCGTGCCGGGCAGGGGGTGTGAGCGTGACCAGGCTGAAGATCACCCAGACCGGTTCGCGGATCGGTAGGAAACCCAATCAGCGCGAGACGCTGCGCTCCCTCGGGCTCAAGCGCATCCATGATGTGGTCGTGAAAGAGGATCGTCCCGAGATCCGTGGCATGGTGGCTACCGTGCCGCATCTCGTGTCGGTCGAGGAGGTCGAGTAACGCCATGACGATCAAGTTGCACCATCTGCGTCCCGCACCGGGTTCGCACAAGAAGAAGATCCGGGTCGGTCGCGGTGCGGCCGGCAAGGGCAAGACGGCCGGCCGCGGTACCAAGGGCCAAGGTGCGCGTCGCAACATCCCGGCTCGGTTCGAAGGCGGTCAGACACCGCTGCACATGCGGCTGCCGAAGCTGTCCGGTTTCACGCCGCGCAACAAGGTCCCGTTCCAAGTGGTGAACCTGGACCGGCTCGCCTCGCTGTTCCCTGATGGCGGGGAGATCGGGCCGGATGAACTCGTCGCTGCTGGTGCCGTACGCGGTAATCAACCGATCAAGGTTCTTGGCAGCGGAGAACTCAGCACGGTGGCGCTGCGCGTGAGCGCGCACGCCTTCTCGGCCAGCGCCAAGGAGAAGATCAGCGCTGCCGGGGGCAGCACGACCACGCTTTAGACCGAGCACAGCCCCTTTTGCGCCCGTTCGCGGCCACGAGGGCTGAAAGCTATCATCGCTAGACCGCTTGCTCAGGAGGACTCGTGCTTCAGGCGTTCGCCGCGGCGTTCCGGACGCCTGATCTTCGCAAGAAGATCCTCTTCTCGTTGTTCATCATCGCGATCTATCGGCTCGGCACCACGATTCCCGGACCCGGAGTGTCGGTCACCGCGATCAATACCTGCCTCGAGCAGGCTGAGGCCGGCGCCGACCGGGACATCTACTCCCTGGTCAACCTGTTCTCCGGTGGCGCGCTGCTGCGGCTGTCTGTTTTTGCGCTCGGGATCATGCCCTACATCACGGCCAGCATCATCGTTCAGCTGCTGGTGGTGGTCATCCCGCGGTTCGAACAGCTGAAGAAGGAGGGCCAGGCCGGTCAGCAGAAGCTGACTCAGTACACCCGCTATCTCACGATCGCGCTGGCCATCCTGCAGTCCACCGCCGTCGTGGCCTTGGCCCGCAGTGGTCAGCTCTTCCCCGGATGCGCGCTCGACATCATCCCGGATGACTCGATCACCAACCAGATCATCCTGGTGGTCACGCTGACCGCGGGGACGGCCATGATCATGTGGTTCGGCGAGCTGCTGACCGAGAAGGGCGTCGGCAACGGGATGTCGCTGCTGATCTTCACCTCGATCGCCGCGCGGATGCCGGCCGAGGGCGGCAACATCCTGCAGACCCGCGGAGGCTTCGTCTTCTTCCTGGTCTGCGTGCTGGCCCTGGTCGTGATCACCTCGGTGGTCTACGTCGAACAAGCCCAGCGCCGGATCCCGGTGCAGTACGCCAAGCGGATGGTCGGCCGGCGAATGTACGGAGGGACATCGACCTACCTGCCGTTGAAGGTCAACCAGGCAGGCGTCATCCCGGTCATCTTCGCGTCCTCGCTGCTCTACCTGCCTCAGCTGCTGACCCAGTTGCAAGGTGACGAGACCGGACCCGTACGACAGTTCTTCGAGAACTACATCATCGATCAGTCCTCACCGGTGCACATCGCGGTGTACTTCGCGCTGATCGTGTTCTTCACCTACTTCTACGTGTCGATCACGTTCAACCCTGAGGACCGGGCTGACGACATGAAGCGCTACGGTGGCTTCATTCCCGGCATCCGGCCCGGTCGACCGACCGCGGAATACCTGCAGTTCGTGCTGTCCCGCATCACGCTGCCCGGCTCGCTCTACCTGGGGACCGTGGCCGTGCTGCCGAACCTGTTGCTGGCCGTGACCGACAGCAACAACAACCAGAACTTCCCCTTCGGTGGTACGGCAGTGCTGATCATGGTCGGCGTCGGCCTGGAAACCGTGAAGCAGATCGAGAACCAGTTGCGGATGCGCAACTACGAAGGGTTCCTGCGGTAGTGCATGTCGTCCTGGTCGGCCCGCCAGGCGCCGGCAAAGGAACGCAGGCTCAGCTCATCGCCGGGCGGCTGCAGATCCCGCACGTATCCACCGGTGACATCTTTCGGGAGAACGTCAGCGAGCTGACCGATCTGGGTAAGCAGGCGCAGACCTTCATGAACGCCGGAGAACTGGTGCCCGACGCGATCACCGTCGCGATGGTCAGAGAACGGCTGGCCAAGCCCGATGCTCACGCCGGGTTCGTTCTCGACGGCTTCCCGCGCACCCTCGTGCAGGCCCAGCAGTTGCAGAAGACCCTGGCCGAGTTGGACGAGAACCTCGACGTCGTCCTGGAGATGAAGCCCGACGACGAGGAACTCGTACGGCGCCTGTCGGGGCGGCGGACCTGCCAGGGATGTGGCCGAATCTGGCACGTGGTGTACGACCCCACCTCGGTGGACAATCAGTGTGACGAATGCGGCAGCAGCCTCTCGCAGCGCGACGACGATCGTCCCGAGACGATCCGTAGGCGGCTGGAGGTCTACCGCGAGCAAACCGAACCGCTGGTGGGCTTCTACGCCGACCTTGGCCTGCTCGCGATCATCGACGCTGTCGGGACCGTCGACGAAGTGACGTTGCGAGCAGTGCAGGCGCTGAGGGAGGCACAATCGGCATGATCCAGATCAAGACTCCCGAAGAGATCGCGCTGATGCGTTCAGCCGGCCTGATCGTGGCCGACGCGCTGGCTGCCATGCGTGCCGCTGTGGCTCCGGGGGTCAGCACCGAGGACCTGGATGCGATCGCTGCGCGAGTGATCCGGGCTGGCGGGGCCGTACCGTCGTTCCTGGGCTATCGGGGATTCCCCAAGACGGTCTGCGCCTCGATCAACGAGGAGATCGTGCACGGCATCCCGAACAAGCGGCGGGTGCTGGCCGAGGGCGACGTGATCTCGCTGGACTGCGGCGCGATCTATCACGGCTATCACGGTGATTCCGCGATCTCCGTAGCGGTCGGGGAGGTCGCACCGGAGGTCCTGGCTCTGCTGGCGGTCACCGAGGCCTCGTTGTGGGCTGGGTTGTCACGAGCGCTGGCGGGGGGTCGGCTGACCGACATCAGTTCCGCCGTCGAGGCTTCGGTTCGCTCGCACTCCCACCCGTACGGGATCGTGGATCATTACGGCGGGCACGGCATCGGAACCGAGATGCACCAGGACCCGCACGTCCTGAACTTCGGTCGACCCGGTCGCGGGCCGCGTTTGGTCCCGGGATTGTGCTTGGCGATCGAGCCGATGGTGACCCTCGGCGATCCGGCCACCGTCGAATTGGCCGACGGCTGGACGGTCATCACCAAGGACGGCTCATTGGCCGCGCACTACGAGCACACCGTGGCGATCACCGCCGATGGCCCGGTGGTCACCACTGCGCACGACGGCGGCCGCGCCGGCTTGGCAGTCCACGACGTCGCGGTTGCGATCTAGCGGAGCCCGACCGCTGGCTAGGCCGGCTCGGTCAGGCAGATGACGTTGTTCTCGTTCTCGTACACGCGGACGAAGGCTGTCGTGGCCGGGCAACCCGCCTCATCCTGGGTGTCCTCCAGGACCTCATTGACCTCGTACGCGCTCTCGGCGCTTCCGCACTCGGCCCACGAACCATCGGTCTGGACGCAGTCGCCGACCTGTAGCCAGGTCTGCAAGCACAGGCTCTTGGTGGTGTCTCCGGTGATCTCGATGGCGCTGTCGTAGTCCGGGTCGAGGTCACAGAGGGCCCCGGAACTCAGACCGTCGACAACGGACAACACTTTGTACTGCGCCTCAGGCGTCGCGCAGTCCACAACCTCGAAGTCAGTCGCGCTCTCGACATGGATGCAATCTCCGGTCTCGGCGTTGACCACGTCACCCTGGAATTCGAAGTAGCCGAACACTAGGAGTACGACGGAGAAGATCACCAGGAGGATCGGCGCGAACCTTTTCTTCTTCGAGCTCTTGATGCCAGCTGCATCGGGCGGTACCAGGTAGCCGCCCGGTCCGGGCGGTGCAGCCGAGGGCTGTTGTGCGTACCCCTGCCCAGGGGGCGGAGGCTGAAAGGGCAGCTGCTGACCGGGCGGCGGAGGAGGCCCGCCGTGACTTGGACTGAAACCCCATCGCGGTTCTCCGCCGGAGGACTGGGGTGGTTGCGGCGTGGTCACGTGGGCCTCTTCTCGACTGAACAGAGTTGGTCAGGGGTCGTGGGGCGGGACAATGATGGGCTACCCGCCAGGTCGCTGCTCAGCAGCTCGAGGTCTGCTGAACCCAGCTGGGGTCAGACGCGCTGAACCGCCTCTGAGTTCCCGCATGGCAGACACGGTTATTCTGGAGAGGTGACTACGGCCGAGATGCCAGAACGGCGTCCCGAGTCCGAGGGCCCTCCGGCAGTTCGTATCGGCGATCGGGAGCGAGAACAAGCCGTCGCCCACTTGGGTCAGGCCTTCGCCGAGGGCCGCCTGGATCTTGTTGAGTATGACGAGCGGGTTGCCTCGGCCTACGGCGCCAAGACAGCGTCGGACCTCCTGCATCTGACCGCAGATCTGCCGCTGGCCACCCGGGAGCATCCCGCGAATCCGGCGGCCGGCACAGCCGACAAGCCACAACCCGGAATTCGAAGCCGGGTGAGTGCCGGCGACCGTCCGGACAGTCGCGACCCCTTACCAGGCTGGCTTCGCGCGGCATGGCTGACCTATGCGGCTGCGGTCTCGATCAATCTGGTGATCTGGCTCATCGTGAGCGTGAGCAATGCGGACCTGACGTACTTCTGGCCGATCTGGGTCGCCGGACCCTGGGGCGTGATTCTGGTGTTCAACACTCTTGCCTACCGGATGCGTCCTGCCCCGAAGCCGCGCTGACGAGGAGAATCTCGACCAGTACGAGCCGACCGGCACTCGGAGCCCCCCAGGTTGGCCTGCTTGTGGACGGGCGGGTATGCTCGTCTACGGCGTTCGCGCCGCCCGTTTGGCATGCTGTGGCCGCATCGCTCCGGGCGCCCGAAGCGAGTTCGCTAGATCATCGGACAGGTCTCTTTCTGCTGAGGCTGGCGCGGAAGCGTGTTCATGTCCAACTACCAGGTGTAAGGAGGATCGCGGAGCTATGGCAAAGAAGGACGGGGCCATCGAGGTCGAAGGCCGAGTCGTCGAGCCACTGCCCAACGCGATGTTCCGGGTGGAGTTGGAGAACGGGCACAAGGTTCTCGCGCACATCTCCGGAAAGATGCGCCAGCACTACATCCGGATCCTGCCCGAAGACCGGGTGGTCGTGGAGCTCTCGCCCTACGACCTCACTCGCGGTCGCATCGTCTACCGGTACAAGTAAGGGAACGGACTCCTCGTGAAGGTGCAGCCCTCAGTCAAGAAGATCTGCGAGAAGTGCAAGGTGATCCGCCGCAACGGTCGGGTCATGGTCATCTGCGACAACGCCCGGCACAAGCAGCGTCAAGGCTGAGCTCGGCCGAGTCGAACGCTTG
>JACCQS010000092.1 GCA_013814015.1 Geodermatophilaceae bacterium
AACTGCCGCGGGATTCGGCGAGTCGCCGCATCCAGTACCGGAACCAGTCGGCGCCGTAGGGCACGTACACCCGGACCGGAACATCACGCGCGACGAGATCATCCAGCGTCTCCGGCCGTACGCCGAGCAACTGTTCGACCGGGCGAGGGCCGAGGGCGGTCAGCAGTGCCTCGCGCAGAACTCCGTCGTGGGTGGCCAGCGCGAAGTCTGCGCCGGCCTGCGCTAGTCGGTGGGCCAGCCGCAGATAGGCGATGTCGGTGGGCTCCCCGTAGGGCAGGGCTCGATCGGGCGGCTCGAGGTAGGCGCCCTTGACCAGCCGGACATGCACGCCGGCCTCCACGAGGCGATCCAGGTCATCGGCGGATCGGTGCAGGTTCGCCTGGACAGTGGCCCCGAGCCGATCGGCCAGACCATTCCCACGGCTGGCCACCGCCAAGACGCAGTCCAGGACGGCGTCGGCGCGGGCATGATCCTCGGCGCCGACCTGGATCCGCCGACCGCGCGGCAACGCGGCGACGATGGCGCCAAGCTGGTCGGCACAGCGGCTGTGGTCGACGTCCAGGCCGAGATGGGACAGATCGACCGACAGCCACACCCCGTCGCGTTGCTGGGCCAGCTCACCGGCCAGCCGGACATAGTCCGCGGCTACTTCCTCGGCCGCCCCTGCATCGGTGACCAGCTCGCCGAACTGGTCGACGCTGGCGCCAATCCTCCTGCTGTGCAGCCGATCTGCTGCCTGCCAGGCCTCAGCCAGGGTGCTGCCCGCGACATATCGAGAGGCAGCGCGCAAGGCCTGGCGCTCGCCCGCCGCCGTGGCTCGTACGGTCCGCTCGAAGCGGGCACTGGTGGCCAGCCGGAAGAGCGTGGCTCGTACGACCGACATCCCGCCATCGTGTCAGCCCACTCTCGGTCGCCGCCGACGACGAGGATCCGGCAGGGCGCCGAACTCGGCGAGCCCGGGTCGGTGAGGCCGCGCGCTCGGTCCAGCAGCAGGGTGCGCTCCCGCTCGTTGCGGGTCATGGTCGCGGCCCGCTCGAACTCCGTACGTGCCTCGTCGTGGCGGCCGAGCCTGGCCAACAGATCGCCGCGCACGCTGGGCAGCAGGTGGTAGTCCCGCAAGGAGGGTTCGTCGGTGAGCTGCTCGACCAGCACAAGACCGGCGGTCGGGCCGTAGGCCATGGCCAGCGCGACCGCGCGGTTGAGTTCCACGATCGGTGACGGGGTCAGCTCGGCGAGCGTGTCGTACAGCGCGGCGATCCGCGGCCAGTCGGTGTTCTGCGGGGTAAACGCCCGGGCATGGCAGGCGGCGATCGCGGCTTGCAGCGCGTAGGCACCGTACGGCCGGCTCGTACCGCTCGTACGGCCCGTACCGCTTGAGGCGCCGAGCTGTTCGGCGCGGGTGAGGGCGGCCAGGCCGCGGCGGATGAGTAGGTGATCCCAGCGGCCGCGGTTCTGGTCCAACAGCAGGATCGGTTCGCCGGACGGTCCGGTCCGTGCGCGCGTTCGCGAGGCCTGGATCTCCATGAGCGCGACCAAGCCGTGCACCTCGGGTTCGGCGGGCATGAGTTCGGCGACGATCCGGCCGAGTCGGAGGGCATCCGCGCACAGTTCCGGCCGCATCCAGTCGTCGCCGGCCGTCGCGGAGTATCCCTCGTTGAAGACCAGGTAGATGACCTCGAGCACCGACGGCAGCCTCCGGGCCAGCTCCTCGCCGCTGGGGACCTCGAAGGGCACCTTGGCGTCGGCCAGGGTTCGCTTGGCCCGGACGATGCGCTGTGCGACCGTGGATTCCGAGACCAGAAAGGCCCGGGCGATCTCCGGTGTCGTGAGCCCGCCGAGCAGCCGCAGGGTCAGGGCGACCCGGGCCTCGGTGGACAACTTCGGGTGGCAGGCGGTGAAGACCAGCCGCAGCAGATCCTCGCCGATGTCGTCGTCATCGGCCGCGTCGACGCCTGGTACGGCGGTGGCGGCGTCGGTCTCGAGGTCGCGCGCAAGCAGAGCTTGCTTGTGCTCCAGTCGCTCGTTGCGCCGAATCAGGTCGATCGCGCGACGCTTGCCGACGGCCATGAGCCAGGCACCCGGGTTGTCCGGCACGCCCGAGTCGGGCCACTGCTCGAGGGCGGCGACCAGAGCATCCTGGGCCAATGATCAGATCACGACCGCCACCCGCGCGATCGCCGGGCTGCCACTACTGCTGGTTCAACTCCGATTGCGCCCGCAGCCGGTCCTCCTGCTCGCGGAGTTCCGGGGTGTACTCGTCGCCGAAGTCCTCGGCCTCGAAGACCTGGCGAATCTCGATCTCGGTCTCTTGGTCG
>JACCQS010000105.1 GCA_013814015.1 Geodermatophilaceae bacterium
GCTCGCATCCCGGGGTTTCCGCGCGCTTCTTCGATGCGCTGGCCGACTGCGGGGTCAACATCGAGATGATCTCCACGTCGGAGATTCGGATCTCGGTGATCTGCCGGGACACCGACCTCGACGTCGCGGTACGCGCGGTGCACTCGGCCTTCGAACTCGGCGACGAGGAGACAACGGCGGTCGTGTACGGCGGGACCGGCCGATGAGCAGCGAGGAGGAACGTTGATGAGCGGGCTCAATGTCGGGGTCGTCGGTGCGACCGGGCAGGTCGGCAAGGTGATGCGAGCCATCCTCGCCGAACGCGACTTTCCGGTCGATCAGATCCGGTATTTCGCCTCGGCGCGGTCAGCGGGTACGACGTTGCTGTGGAAGGGCGCCGAGATCACCGTCGAGGACGCTGCCATCGCCGACCCGGCCGGACTCGACGTGGCGTTGTTCTCCTCCGGCGCCACGTCCTCGCGGGAGCTGGCGCCCAGGTTCGCCGCCGCAGGGGTTCTGGTCATCGACAACTCCTCGGCTTGGCGGATGGACCCGGAAGTTCCGCTGATCGTCGCGGAGGTCAATCCGGAGGCGATCAAGCTGGCCGGCAAGGGGATCATCGCCAACCCGAACTGCACCACGATGGCCGCGATGCCGGTCCTCAAACCGCTGCACGACGAGGCCGGTCTGGTCCGGCTGGTCGTCAGCACCTACCAGGCCGTCTCTGGTGGTGGCGTTGCCGGCGTGGACGAGTTGGACAAGCAGATTCGTGAGACAGCTGGCCGGGCAACCGAATTGACGCACGACGGGTCGGCCGTACCGTTTCCGGATCCCGTGCTCTATGCCCGTCCGATCGCCTTCAACGTGGTGCCCTACGCCGGTTCGTTGCTCGAGGACGGTTCCGGCGAGACCGAGGAGGAACGCAAGCTGCGCAACGAGAGTCGCAAGATTCTCGGCATCCCGGATCTGCTCGTCTCCGGGACCTGCGTCCGAGTTCCGGTGTTCACCGGCCACTCGCTCTCGCTCAACGCCGAGTTCTCCCGGCCGTTGAGCGTCGAACGGGCGATGGAGTTGCTCGCCGATGCTCCGGGTGTGGAGTTGTCCGACATCCCGACGCCGTTGCAGGCGGCCGGCAAGGACGCGAGTTTCGTCGGCCGGCTGCGGGCCGATCCCGGCGTACCCGACGGGCGCGGTCTGGCACTGTTCGTCAGCAGCGACAACCTGCGCAAGGGCGCCGCGCTGAACACCGTCCAGATCGCCGAGCTCCTCGCGCGTCGCTAGGCCCCCGGTCGAGCGTCGCGACTGGCGGGCGTCGACGTGGACACTAGGTTGCTGGTCGACTCCCAGACCTCGAAGTATCAATTCGGAAATGGCCTCGCTGGCATCAAGATGCGAAGAGCATCAAGATCGAGCGGCGAGGCAGAACTCGTTGCCCTCGGGGTCGGTGAGCACTGCCCAGGAGTGACCCCACTCATCCTTGTCGGCCACATGAGTGGCGCCGAGGGAGACGAGCCTCGCGATCTCCTCGGTACGTGGCACCGACGTGTCGACGAGCAGGTCGAGGTGCATCCGGTTCTTGGCGGTCTTGGCTTCCGGGACCTTGAGGAACAGGAATCTCGGCAGCGCCGTCCCGGTTCGATTCAGCGATGCCATGAACGGCGAGGGATCGGGGTCGAGCCGAATTTCGAGCGCAGCGGACCAGAATCCGGCGACAGTTGCAACGTCGTCGCAGTCGACGGTCACGCAGCCAACCGCCAGAGTCATGAGTCCCCTCCTCGGGTGTCTGCGCTCGTGCCGGTGGCCAGCGGCCAACAGATCTCAGTTCGATAGTGCCGGGGATCCTGGGCCTCGGCCGGGCTGATGAGGTAGATCTCCCGGACCTGCAGGTCGGCGGAGACCGCATGTTCGGCGACCCACCGACCGAGCAGTTGGTAGCTACCGGCGATCGAGTCGTAGTCGCCGTGATGGGTGAGGACAGCGACCGTGGCGGCCGGCACTTCGCCGAGTGCCAGTGGTCCCCGGTTGTCGGGTAGCTGGACCGCTGTGGCCAGTGGTAGGTAGGCGACGACGTCTTCGACGTCCTCGACAACCGGCGGGTACAGCGCCCCGGACGGGCCGCCCGGCGGCATCCCGAGCCGGCCCAGCATCTCGTACAACGCTGCGTACGCGGTATCGAGGAACGTGGCGAAGGCGGCTTCCCGCACCCGGCCTCGATATTCCACGGTCTGTATCGCCGGTTCTTCACGGATGTGCACCGGGGTGAGACTGGCGGGATGCTCGATGCCCGAGTGGATCTCGTCGACGGCCTGGGCGATCCGGGCCAGCCGCTCTTGGAGCAGATCTCCATGACCGATGAGAATCTTGCGGGTCAGGTCCGGGTCCCTGGCCCGCAGGATCTCACCGACGTCGGACAACGGCAGGTCCAGGTCCCGTAGGCGACGCAGCACCGCGGCATCGGTGAGCTGACTGGCCAGGTAGGCGCGGTAGCCGGTTGCGGGGTCGATCTGGGCGGGCACCAGAATGCCGGCTGCGTGGTAGGCACGCAGCGCCTTGATCGACAACAGACTCGAACGGGAGAACATCCCGATCGACATCAATCCGTTCGGCATGGCAACAGTCTTGGGTCTCCCTCGGGGGGAGAGTCAAGCAACGGCGACTGCTCGAGTTGGTCAGACCGGCGGGACCCGGCGCAGGCAGAAGTCCAGCGCCGCGGCCACCTGCCGGATCGTCTCCTCGATCACCAGGCTGCCGTGGCCGGCGTCGAACCGGTACACCTCGTGGTCATGGCCACGCTCGGCCAGAGCGCTCAGGTAGTTCTCGATCTGGCGCAACGGACAGCGCGGGTCATTCGCCCCAGCCATCACCATGACCGGCGCCCGCACAGCCCCCACGTAGCTGATCGGGGACGAGCGACGGTAGACGTCCCCGATCTCGTCCGGGGACCCACCGAACAGCGCCCGGTCGAAGGCCCGAA
Organism: Geodermatophilaceae bacterium; assembly: GCA_013814015.1. Taxonomy (GTDB): domain Bacteria; phylum Actinomycetota; class Actinomycetes; order Mycobacteriales; family Geodermatophilaceae; genus JACCQS01. Next base: position 2,954 of record JACCQS010000105.1, read on the forward strand.
GGCCGTCCATCTCGTCCTCGTAGGCAGCGAGGTAGTCGGCCACCGGGACCTCGGCGACTCCGGCCGCCCACCGGTGCGGCTGGGTGCCGAGTCCGAGCAGGGTCAGGTAGCCGCCCCAGGAGCCGCCGGTGAGGATGCAACGCGCCGGATCTGCCAGCCCTGACGCGACCGCCCAATCCTGTACGGCGGCGATGTCCTCGCATTCGGTCAACCCCGGTCGCCCGGTCAACGCATCGCGCCAGATGGAGCCGTACCCGGTCGATCCCCGGTAGTTCACGTGTACCACCGCAAAGCCGGCTTCGGCGTACGCGGCTCGGCGCGCGCGGTAGGCATCCTCGTCGGAGGAATCCGGACCGCCGTGGATCAAGAAGGCGGTGGCAAAGGGAGGTTGTCCGTCCGGCGGACGTACGACCAGGGCGTGGATCGCTCCACCGGGCCCGTCGACCCACGCGTCCTCGACCGGGAAGGCTTCGGGCGGGGCTTCGCCGGGTGCGGAAAGCACGAGCCCGCCGCCGACTGCTCGGATCGCCGGCGGTGACACCGAGGACGACCAAGCGAACTCGACCGTTCCGTCCGGGCGAGCAGTGGCACCACTGACCACGCCGGGCGGGGTGTCCAAGCGGTGCAGGGACTTCTCGCTGAGGCTGTAGGAGTAGAGCTCGGTACGCGCGGCATGGTCGTGGCCGATCAGCAGCGCGCCTGCGTCGGCGTACCAGCTACCGCTGACCTCACCGGGCAGATCAAGCACGATCTCGGTCTCGGTGTCGGACACCACGTCCCAGATCAGAAGTTCGGGCCGGCCACGCCGTTCATGGCCGACCAGCAGACGGGGGTCCCCGCTGATCGGCGCGAATCCGAGACTGGAGAGCCCGAGGTTCTCGCCGTCCCACTTGTCGCCAATTGTCGAACCATCCACAGTAGACACAACGCGAAGTGCCATGTGTCGCGCATCGCCGTGCTCGGAATGCCCTACTGCGACGAGGGTTTCATCATGTGACAGCCCACCGACGTACCCGGTCTCCTCATGTTCGTAGAGCACGGTCGTCGAGCCTTCACGCGTACGGCGCAGGATCTGGGTGCCGTCGTCGGTACTGCGACCGATCACGGCGATGTGGTGGCCCAGGCTCAGCCCGGTGGAGTAGGCCGGCTCGATCCCGTGCGTTGCGGGTGGGTCCGTACCCCCGCCGAAGGGCTCAGCCAGCCACTGTCCCCACTCGTCTCCGTCGGTGTCGTCGAACCACCAGATCTGCTCGCCGTCAGGAGTGAGAGCTCCCGACAGGGTGCCGTTCGGGCGGTCGGTCACCTGGCGGTGCGTGTCGTCGGCGCGGTCCCAGGCGTACAGCTCGACGATGCCGGTCTGGTCGGAGAGGTAGAGGCAACGGTCGGGGGCATCGAGTGCCCAGTCGGGCAGGGTGATCCGCGGCGCTCGGAATCGGGCCTGCCAGCGAGCGTTCGAAGCTGGCTCGAGTGCGGGCACGTCGGTTGGGGCAGTGGGATCGATCGTCACCCTCGCGCACGCTAGTCGCAGGCACGGTGTGACGCAGAATATCTTTGTAATTTCGTAATATTCGGTTGCATTTCGGCGCGGGCGGGTTCTAACATCGGCGAAGATGAAACGGAACGGTTTCGTTTCATTCGTAAGGCTAGGACCGAGGACCGTGACGATCAGATGAGCACTCGAGACGACGCCGTCGGCGTGGACACCGCTGCGGTCAGCGCCGTTCCCACGCGGCGCCCACGGGTCGAGGGCGATCGGGAGACCGAGATTCTGGACGCGGCGGTCCGGGTTCTTGCCGACGTGGGATATGACCGGCTGACCATGGACACGGTGGCCTCCGAGGCGCGGGCCAGCAAGGCGACCCTGTACCGGAGGTGGCAGAACAAGGCTGCCCTGGTCGTCGACGCGGTCTCGCGGGCCAAAGGCATCCCACCTGCCGACATGCCCAGTACCGGAACCTTGCGCGGTGACCTCCTCGCCTCCTGGTGCGGGCGCGGAGGCTGGAGTTCGACGCTTCCGATGTCGGTGATGGGTGGTCTGATGACCGCTCTGCACAATGACGAGGAGCTCGGCACTGCGTTCCGTGAAATCTTCCTGGGGCCACGACAGGCGTTGGCGCGCAGAGTCTTCGAGGAGGCTCGGGACCGCGGCGAGATTGCCGACGGAGTCGACCTCGACCTGGTGATGTCACTGCTTCCGGCCGTCTGCGTCCATCAGGAATTCGTGCTGCACGCAACCCTGGACGACGCCTTCGTCGAGCGGGTGATCGACACCGTTGTGCTGCCCGCATGTCGTGCCCGACCCACGCAGGCGCACGACGACGCCCGGGCGGTCAAGAAACTCAGAACTGTCCGATCCACCGAGTAGTCACAACCGAATATCCCAGCTCAAAGAAGGAAGATCATGTCAATTGCCTCCCCACCCGTCCCGGCCGAGCCGCCCGTAGCTCCGGTTGCGAGTACGCCAAGCCCCCGTCTCGGACTCGCGCTGGTTCTGCTGACCGGTGCCCAACTGATGATCGTGCTCGACGCGACGGTCGTGAACATCGCACTGCCTTCGGTCCAGGCCGAACTGAAATTCACCCCCGAGAACCTCTCCTGGGTGGTCACCATCTACGCCATCGCTTTCGGCGGACTGTTGTTGCTCGGCGGCCGGCTCGGTGACGTGCTCGGCCGGCGGAAGGTGTTCGTCTACGGCGTGCTGCTGTTCTCGCTGGCCTCGTTGCTCGGTGGGATCGCCCAGGCCGAATGGCAGTTGCTTGCCGCCCGTGCCCTGCAGGGGGTCGGTGCCGCCGCAGCTGCCCCGACCGCGCTGGCCTTGGTCACCACAACCTTCCCGGCCGGGCCCGCCCGCAACAAAGCCTTCGCCGTTTTCGCCGCGATGTCCGGTGCCGGCGCTGCGGTCGGACTCATTCTGGGTGGCGCGCTGACCGAGGTGTCCTGGCGTTGGACGATGTTCATCAACGTCCCGATCGGTCTGCTCATCGCCTTCGGAGCAGTTCGGGTTCTGACCGAGTCGCCTCGCCAGCACGGTCGCTTCGACCTTCCCGGTGCGTTCACGGCCACCCTCGGTCTTGTGTCGTTGGTCTACGGCCTGACGCAGAAGGGACAGCAGGGATCGACCTGGACGGAATTCGGCGTACTCGCACCGATCGCGTTGGGCGTCGTCCTGCTGGCCGCATTCCTGCTGATCGAGTCTCGCGCACACCAGCCACTGCTGCCGGTTCGGATTGTTGCCGACCGGACCCGCGGAGTCAGTTTCGTCGTGATGCTCATGGTCGGGGCGTCGATGTTCGCGATGTTCTTCTTCCTGGCGCTCTACATCCAGCAGGTGCTCGGCTTCACCCCACTGGAATCGGGGCTGGCCTTCTTGCCATTCAGCGTGGGCATCATCCTTGGCGCACAGATCGCGTCCAAGCTGGTGGCTCGGATGGACCCGAGATGGATCTCGGGCATCGGTGCGCTGATCGGGGCCGGCGCGATGCTCGGGTTCGCTCAACTGGACTACGACTCGACCTATGTCGGCGATCTGCTGCCGTGGATCGTGGGCATGGCATTCGGGCTGGGTCTGGTGTTCATCCCGCTGACGCTGACCGCCGTCAGCCGGGTGGAGGCCAGCGACTCGGGCGTCGCTTCGGCAGTGCTCAACACCGTCCAGCAGGTGGGGGGAGCGCTGGGCCTGGCCATTCTGGGCACGGTCGCCGCCAACGCCGCAGGCGAGAAGGCCGCTGAGTTGAGCGCCGGCGCCGCATCGCCGCCGCCGGCGGCCAGCAGTGAGGTGCTGGAAGCGGCTCAGGAGCAGTTCGCACATATCGTGCAGACCTACGGATTCACGCAGGCCTTCATCGTTGCGGCCGTCATGCTCGCGGTCGGCGGGGTGATCACCTTGGTGGGACTGGACATCCGGCACGAGGACCTGGCCACCGACGGGGCGGACTCTGCCCCGGTAGTCGTCTAGCGTCAGTCGTCAGTACACCTAGTCGGTCGCGCCGCCAGCATGCCCCGCCCGGAGGCCTCGGACGGGGCCTGCTACGGACAGCCTCCGGGAG
>JACCQS010000108.1 GCA_013814015.1 Geodermatophilaceae bacterium
GAGGGGCGCAGCCGCTGGCGAAGGGTCAGCGGGGTGAATGTCGCCCGCGCGGTGCACGGCTCCCAGCCGTCCGTCACCACGACAGCGGCCAGGCCCAGCTCGGGTGCCAGTTGGGCGATCCGGATCACAACCTGGCCGTAGTCCCGGCGGGAGAGTCGCGGAATGACCAGCGGCAGACGATGGCCTGCGGCAGTGGTGACCGCCTCCCGGTACTTCTCCAACGTCGCGGCCGGGCTGAGCAGAATTACGTTGCCGGTCCAGTCGGCGGTCAGCCTCGGGTCGGTCTCGGTGGCGGGGTCGGGGGCTGCGGGGCGGATGAGGATCATGAGGGGTTCCTCTCTCAGTTCGCCGCGACGGCGAGGGTCGGCTGTGCCGGGGTGGTGGTGTCGGGGTCCAGGGCGTCGATCACGGCGCGGGCGACGGTGGTGACGGTCTTGGCGGCGGTGTGCACGGCGGCTGCGTCTCCACCGGACCAGCGGGCCACGTAGGGCACGGTGTAGGCGGAGGTGTCCAGCCCGGCCCAGGCGGTGACGATGTAGGCGACAGACTCGGCCTCGGCCTCGGCCTGGCCACGGCAGCCCTGGTAGTCGTAGTCATCGGCGGTGTGCCCACAGAGGATGTGGGCCAGCTCGTGGGCCAAGGTCTTGACCGCTTGGGCGTCGTCCACGTCCGCGCGGACGGTCACGGTGCGGGTCAGCGCGTTGGTGATCCCGTTGGCTCCGCCCCAGCACTGCCCGCGTGAGACGGTGAACCCGGCCGCCTGGACCTGCTCGGCCAGGCCGTCCCACAGCTTGGCCGGGGCATCACCGGTCAGCAGCTCCGGGAGCACGTCGGGCAGCTCGTCGCCCTCGGTCACTCTGTCAGAGCTGGCTGAGGCCTGTGGCGATGGTTCGCTGGTCCTCGGCGGCCCGCCGGAGTGCCCGGAGCGCCCCTTCTGTCAGCCGGGGCTGGAGACGACCTACGGAATGAGCTTCGCCAGTGTCGAGGACCTCGACCTCGGTGCGCCGATCATCGAGGCGCTCAAGCAGGGCGAGGTTTCCATCGGCCTGGTTCTCAGCACCGATCCGAACCTGGCCGAGGGCTAGTCGGGCCTACCGCAAGGCTTGTTGTCGGCGCTGGCGACTAGTTCAAGCAGCGCGGCCACATGACGGATCGGGTCGGTGTCGAGGTCAAAGGCGATCGAAACGTGCCCGTTGGCGATCGGAACGACGAGTTGATGGAAGTTGCCATAGCCGACGACGACGTAGTTGAGCCCGCCGCAATCGATCTCCCCACGCTGTCTGGCCAGAGTGAGCAGGGTTGGATTGACCAGCAGTTCCTCGTAGCGATCGCTGCTCGAGGCCGACGCATCCTCGAGATTCGGCCGGGATCGCGACTCGACGTACTGCCCGCTTGCCACGGCTACGTAGCGGATGCCGGGCGAAAGGGCGAAAACGCGCTCGTGTAGGTCGCGCATAGGGCTCCTCAAGTTTGGCCGGATTCAGCGATTGGCCTTGGGGAACAACGTAACGACCAGCGGGCAAACCCTGGCACCCGGAGTCGCTCGAGCAACATGTCCCGCAGGCCATCGTCGAATGACACAGCTCGATCGCTGCGAGGGCTTCAGGGGATGTCGGTTGCGGGGCGTTGGGACAGTCCGGCTTCGTCTCGCGCCGGGCGGAGTTGCTGGATCATGTCGGTGACCAGCGGGGTCGGATGGCTGTGGTGCACCAGGTAGACCTCCCGGGCGGGTGCGGTTCCGGTCAGTTGTTTGATCGCGAGCCCGGCGTTGCTGGTGTGGTCGAGCACGCTGGTCGGGACGAGCGCGATGCCCAGGCCTGCTTCGATCAGGGCGAGGGTGACTTGGTAGTCGCAAGTTTCGTAGGCGACGCGCGGGTCGATGCCGGCCGCGCGGGCCAGCTGCTGCAGGCAGATGCGGTTGGGCACGCCGTGACTGCCGGAGATCCATTCTTCGTCGGCGAGCTGAGCCAGCGTGACGCGCCCGTCGAGGGCGTGCGGATGCTCGGTCGGCAGGACGAGACGCAGGGTGTCTTTCATCAGCAGCTGACAGTGGAGGCCGCGCCGGTCCGGCAGCGGCACACCGGGATAGCGGTGGGTGATCAGCACGTCGAGGTCTCGGGAGCTGACGAGCCCGTAGCCGTCGGGGGGTTCAAGGTCCAGCAGGGTGAGGGCGACCGAGGGGTGGGCGCGGCGGAACTGGGCCAGCATCTGGGGGACCAGCGTCGCGCCGGCGCTGGCGAATGCGCCCACGGCCAGGTGGGCCGGGTGGGTATCGAGCAGCGCGTGCACGGTTTGTTCTGCGGCGCGTAGCTCGCCCACCACCTTCTCGGCGTGGACCAGGAGGGCCTGCCCGATCGCGGTGAGGCTCACCCCGCGGGGATGGCGGTCCAGCAACCGGGCGTCCAGGTCGCGTTCCAGCTTGCCCAGCTGCTGGGAGACAGCGGAAGGGGTGAAGGCCAGCCGTTGTGCGGCCGCGGCGATGGAGCCCGCGTGAGCGACCTCGACCAGCACCACCAAACGTTGCGCATCGAGCATCGTAGCCTCCAAGTATGGCGTAAGAGTTGCTAACGCAAGCGTAGAGGGAGTCGCTGGTGCTAACGGCTCGTGCAGGTCAGTCTGGAGAGCATGTTGACCCACGCCGACGTGCACGCCGCCGCCGCCCGCATCAACGGACGGGTCCGGACTACCCCGCTGGTGCAGCTCGATCCGGGTGCCTTCGCGCCCGCGGCGATGGTGTGGCTCAAACTCGAGCAGCTCCAGCACACCGGCTCGTTCAAGGCGCGTGGCGCGCTGAACCGGGTGCTGTGCGCCGCTGAGCACGGCGAGGTGGGTGAGGCCGGGCTGGTGGCCGCGTCGGGCGGCAACGCCGGTCTCGGCGTCGCCTACGCCGCCGCCCAGCTCGACCTGCCGGCCCGGGTGTACGTGCCCGAGACCGCACCGGCGGTGAAGGTGATCAAGCTGCGCACGCTCGGCGCGGACGTCGTGCAGGTCGGCACCAAGTACGCCGATGCCTACCACGCCGCCGTAGAACACGCCGACGAGAGTGGTGCGCTGTTCTGTCACGCCTACGACCATCCCGATATCTGTCGCTGGCCAGGGCACGCTCGGCCGTGAACTGCTGGACCAAACCGGTGGGCAGGTCGACACGATCCTGCTCGCCGTCGGCGGCGGTGGACTCATGGCCGGAGTCGCCGCGGCCACCGAGGGGACCGCCCGCGTGGTCGGTGTCGAGCCGTCCACCATCCCCACCCTGAACGCGGCCCTGGCCAGCGGCAGGCCGGTCGACGTCGAGGTATCCGGTGTCGCCG
>JACCQS010000116.1 GCA_013814015.1 Geodermatophilaceae bacterium
CCGGTCGGACAGCCAGCCCTCCTCCTGCATTCCGTCCAGGACGTACTCGAAGCGCTCGGCCGCGGCCTCGGGATGGTTGATCGGGTCGTACAGGGCGGGGCTGCGGATGCTGGCGGCCAGCACCGCGCCCTCGGCCACGGTCAGGTCGGCGGCATTCTTGCCGAAGTACGTCTCGGCCGCGGCCTGGATCCCGTGCGCGCCCCGGCCGTAGTAGATCGTGTTGAGGTAGTACTCCAGGATCTGGTTCTTCGAGAACTCGTTGTCCAGCTTGATCGCCAGGAACAGCTCTTGGAACTTGCGGGACAGGGTCTGCTCGGAGGTGAGAAAGGCGATCTTCACGTACTGCTGGGTGATCGTGGACCCGCCCTGGGTGTCCCCGCCGGTCAGGTTGTTCCAGACCGCCCGCATGATCCCGGTGAAGGAGATCCCGGGGTCGGAGTAGAAGCCCCGGTTCTCGGCGGCCAACACGGCGTTGCGGACATGTTCGGGTACGACGTCCAGCGCTACGTCGGTGCGGTTCTCCTCCCCGACCCGGGCCAGGACGCTGGCTCCGTCGGAGTAGTAGACGACCGAGGTTTGATTGGTACGGATCTGGTCGGGCGTCGGCACCGTGGTGTTCGCGTACACGACCACGACGAAGGCACTGAACAGCAGGAACAGCACAGCCAGGGATGCGACAGCGATCTTGAGGCGGCGCTTGATCCGCTGCTTGGTGGACCGGGCCCGACGGGCCTTGCGCCGCCTGCTGCGCCGCGTACCGCCCTCCGGCTCGGCTGCCTCACCGGTGGCCCGGCTCGCGGCAGCACCCTGGCCGGCGCGGCCGGCGCCGGCTGCGGCCGGAGTTACCCGCGGCAACGGGCGCGTTCGGTCGTCGAAGTCAGACATCCCGGCCAGGGTACGTCGCCGCTCTGTGAGCCCTCGGTAGGCGCCGTTCTGGCCCGGGAACTAGTTGCGGGCCGCTCGGCCGGTCGGCTTGGCGGCGGCGTCGGCCCGCTCAACCCCCAGGACATAGGAGGCGATCAGGTGATTCCACGAGCAGCTGCGGCAGACCTCGACTTCGTACACGTTGAACTCCGAAGCCCGCCCGTCCATGCTGATCAGTTCCCGCTCGGTCTTGGCCTGGCCGGACAGGGTGCCCAACCGGTCGCCGTAGATGTAGTGCACGCGGGTGAGTCGCTCCCGGCGGCAGATCGGGCAGCTGAGCTCGGTCACTTCGCCGTGGTACTTCGCGGCCCGAAGCAGGTACGGGCTGGCATCGCAGGCCTGAATCAGGCCGACCCGACCGGCGTGGACATCGGCAAGTAACGCGCGGCGTTGCAGCGCGTAGTCCACGACTGACCGTCGCCTGAGCACCTGACCAGAATAGCCGCCAGATCCGACCGTGGGGACCGAGGTGAGCGCCGCGCTCTGTTGAGCCGTACGGCCATCCTCCGTTCGCTTCTCATTGCGTGCTGATATATCGTCTCGATACATCGCGCGCCAGTTCTTGGCGGTTATGACGTAAACCGCCACGTTCGGCAGAGGAGGGTTCCGGGATGCTCGAATTCGCGATCCTCGGTCTGCTGCACGAACGGCCGATGCACGGGTACGAACTGCGCAAGGAACTGTCCACCGTGTGTGGCGGGCTGCGGGCCTTCTCCTACGGCTCGCTCTATCCGGCGCTGCGGCGGATGAAGGATTCCGGACTGATCGCCGTCGACGACACCGTCGCTGCCAGCAAGCTGCTGCCCGCCGACGCCTCGGCCTTCACCGGCAAGCGCGGCAAGGTGGTCTACAAGCTGACCGCCGACGGCAAGGAACGCTTCGCCGAATGGGTCGCCGAGACCGGACCCGACGCCTACGACGACGAGCGCTTCGGCGTCCACCTGGCCTTCTTCTCCCACACCGCCTGCGACGTACGGCTACGCATCCTGGAAGGCCGCCGGCGCAAGGTCGAGGAGCAACGAGAGGGTCTGGCCACCGCCCTGGCCCGTACCCGGGAACGCCTGGATCGCTACACCCTCGAGTTGCACCAGCACGGCCTGGACTCCGTCAACCGGGAGGTCCGCTGGCTCTCCGAGTTGATCGATACCGAGCGCGCCGATCAAGCCCGCGACCCGGCGCCGGGGCCACGCCCGTGACGGGAACCGAACAGCACAGCACACCACTGACCGAAACAACCGAACCAACCACACAAAGGGGGCCTGCCATGGGTTCAGTACGAGTCGCCATCGTCGGCGTAGGAAACTGCGCGTCGTCCTTGGTCCAGGGGGTCGAGTACTACAAGGACGCCGACCCGCAGGACCGGGTCCCCGGCCTGATGCACGTGGAGTTCGGGGACTACCACATCCGCGACATCGAGTTCGTCGCCGCGTTCGACGTCGACGCCAAGAAGGTCGGCGAGGACCTGTCCACGGCGATCGGGGCGAGCGAGAACAACACGATCAAGTTCTGCGACGTGCCGGAGACCGGAGTGACCGTCCAGCGGGGACACACCTTTGACGGCCTCGGCGAGTACTACCGCGAGATCGTGGCGGAGTCCGAGGCCGAGCCGGTCGACGTGGTCCAGGTGCTGCGGAACACCAGGGCCGACGTGCTGGTGTCCTACCTTCCGGTCGGCTCGGAGGATGCGGCCCGCTTCTACGCCCAGTGCGCGATCGATGCCAAGGTCGGCTTCGTCAATGCGCTGCCGGTCTTCATCGCCAGCAACCCGGAGTGGGCGGCCAAGTTCACCGAGGCCGGCGTACCGATCGTCGGCGATGACATCAAGAGCCAGGTCGGTGCGACCATCACCCACCGGGTGCTGGCCAAGCTGTTCGAAGACCGTGGCGTGGAGTTGCTGCGCACCTACCAGCTCAACTTCGGCGGCAACA
>JACCQS010000136.1 GCA_013814015.1 Geodermatophilaceae bacterium
CCGCGGTCGGGTTCGCCGAAGGACTGCGGGTCGAGGCGGCTCGGCACGGGATCACGGTGACCACCGCCGTACCCGGACTGATGCGCACCGGTTCGCCGCGTAATGCGCTGTTCACCGGGGACCGGGCGGCGGAGTACCGCTGGTTCAGTGTCGCCGACAGCCTGCCGCTGCTGTCCATGGATGCCGAGCGAGCCGCGGCGAAGCTGATTCGGGCGACTCTGCGGGGCTCGCCGGAGATCGTGCTTACCCCGGCGGCCAAGGTCGCGGTACGGCTGCACGGGATCGCGCCGGCCACCACGATCCGGTTGTTGTCGGCGGCCAACCGGCTGCTCCCTTCGGAGGAGGCACGTACGCCATTGGCGCCCGGGCATACCGTCGCGAAGCCCGGACGCGTCTACGACGCACTCACCGGCCTGACCCGGTCGGCAGCTCGCCGGTTCCACCAGCACGACGACGCCGTCGACGGCTGACCTCCCACGGGTGTTAACTGGTTGATCATGAGCGCTCTGGGTGCAGCTCCCCTATACCGGTGGCGCTCATGATCTTGGGGTGCCCGGCGGACAACCGTACGGTGACGGAACCGGCGATGTCGGCCAGATCGAACACCGCAACCGGCATGGCATAACGGATCGAGACGAGGTTGCCGACGTCGACCAGGGTGCTGACGGAGGGGATGTCGCCCTGCTTGCCGAGTCTGCGCAGCAGCGCTTCGGCCGCATTGCGGTGCTGAGTCGGTTGGCGCCGAACCCGGTGAAGACCCGGCGCCACGCAGCGATGGAGGGAAGATCGGCCACCGCGAATGCGCTCAGCCGTTCGGAGACGCTGCGTTGCTCGGCAAGGTAGGCCTCGAGCAGGTCTGGTGAACTGGGCCCATTACGTAGGCCGGTCGCGTGGATCACTCCGGCCCGGATCGTCGGGTAGCGCTGCACGACCGGGGCGTCGTAGCCGGACATGTCGACGACTCTCCGGTCAGCTCAGCGGTCGGTGAACGCGAGTTTGGCCGCAAAGCCGATCAGCAGGGTGCCGAGAACGCGCTCGATCCAACGGCGGACAAGGGGTGCGCCGAGCACGACCTCGCGGACAGCGGCGGTCGCGAAGGCGTACAAGGCGAACATCGCGAGGGTCATCAGCATGAACACGCCGCCCAGCGCAATCACTGTCGGGTCGAGCAGGCTCGGCGAGCCGTTCAGGAACTGCGGCAGGAACGCGAAGAAGAACAGGGTCAGTTTCGGGTTCAGGACATTCAGCAGGATGCCGCGCCGTACAACCGTGCTCATCGGGTCGATGGAGGTCTTGTCGTCATCCAGCGCCAAGGCGCCAGCCGTGCGGATCATCGACACGCCGATATAGATCAGGTACGCGACTCCGGCGTAGCGGACTATCTCGAAGACCAGCGCGCCGGCCTGCATGATCGCCGAGAGTCCCAGCATGGCTGCCAGCATGTGCGGGACGATGCCCAGCGTGCAGCCGACGGCGGCGACCAGCCCTCGGCGCCAGCCCCCGCTGATCGAGTGCGAGATCGTGTAGACGACCCCGATGCCCGGAATGGCGGCCACGACAAGGGATGTCAACAGGAACTCGATGGACATGATCGAGAGGCTAACCCCGTGGACCGACCCGCCGTACTAGCGGCCTTCGACGAACAGATCCGCCGACGTCCGGAGCCCGAGCCACCGGAGGGTTACCTCGAGCGGGACAGCAACGTGATCCGGAGCATCTCCGGCCCGGGCGGGTGGACCGGGGTGAATTGGTCCGACCTGGATGACGCCAGCGCTGACGCGGTCATAGCAGCGCAGATCAGCCGGTTCGCAGAGCTGTCTCGTCCTTGGGAGTGGAAGCACTACTCCTACGACCAGCCGCCAGACCTACCCGATCGACTCCTCGCCGCCGGTTTCACCGCCCGGCCGACCGAAGCTTTGCTCGTCGCCGAGATCGCCGACCTCGAGCTCGAGGCCCCGCCGCCCTCCGGTGTGGAACGGTCGCCGGTCGTCGACGAGCACGGCGTCCGGGCGCTGGTGTCGGTGCACGACGAGGTGTTCGGCGGCGACCACTCCGCCATGGGTCGAAGCCTGCTGGCCGGTCTCGCCAGCCGGCCGCCCCTCGCGGCCGCCGTGGTCGCCGTCGCCGGGCAGACCCCGATCTCGGCCGGGCGGATGGAGTTTCACCGTGGCACCGACTTCGCCAGCCTATGGGGCGGCGGCACACTGCCGGCCTGGCGGGGCCGGGGCGTCTTCCGCTCGCTGGTGGCTCATCGCGCCGGCCTGGCCTCGGCCAACGGTTTCCGCTATCTGCAGGTCGACGCGACGCCCGACAGCCGACCGATTCTCCGCCGACTCGGCTTCGTCGAACTCGCCACGACCACCGCGTACGTCCATCCGGGCGGAGGCAACTGACACCGCGGGTCAGTCGTGCGTCGCTGCCTCGGCTGCGTGCTTCACGGCGTTCAGCCGGCGGTCCCAGGCGTCGGACAGGTCGGCGAGCCACCGAGCGGAGGCGTCCAGCGGATCCCGGCGAGCCGCGTACAACACTTCCCGGCCCGCCCGGACCCCCTCGACCAGGCCCGCGGCCTGGAGGATCTGAAGGTGTTTGACCACCGCCTGCCGGGACACCGGTAGAGCACCGGCGAGGGTCGTCGCGCTGGCCTGCCCGGCGTCGACGAGTACGTCCAGGAGCGCCCGGCGCGTGGGGTCGGCCAAGGCAGCCAGGACCATCCCGGTATCCGTGGCGGTGCTGCGGCCTCCCGGGGTCTCGGCCAGCTCGGCTCGGCGGCTGCTCAGCGCACCCGCTCAGCCAGCGTGGACGTGGGTGCGTCGATCAGGACCGCACGCTCGATCCGGTCCGCGTTCTCGACTGTACGGCTCACGGGCCACTCCTTCCGACTCGGCAACGTGCTACCAAACGATTGCACGTTACGGTACGAGGCGCAACCCATTGGTAGCACCTCACCGGGATCTCCTTGGCCTCCTTCGGCTGCATACCAGTCGGTTGACACTCGGGTATACCCTGAAGTCATGAGTACCCAGATCGCGATCCGGCTCAGCGCCGATGAGCTGGACGCGCTCGACGTGGAGGTCCAGGAGGGGCGGGCCGCCAGCCGTTCCGAGGCCGTCCGCCGTAGCATCGCGCACCTGACGCGCAATCAGCGATATCGCGCGGAAGAGGCCAAGCTGATCGAGATCGCCCGACGTGGTGAGTCCGTCTACCCCGACCTCGAGGGCGTGCTCGACCTGCCCAGCGTTCCGCTCGATTGATGCGCGCGATCGCGTCGGTACAACTCGACAAGCGTCGTCCGGCGCTGATTCTCACCCGCCAGTCGAGACTGCTTCTGCTGTCCGCGGTCACCGTTGCTCCGATCACCAGCACAGTTCGGGGCATGACCAGCGAAGTCCACGTCGGCCCGCGCAACGGTCTCGATCACGAAAGCGTGGTCAGCTGCGACAACATCACTACGGTTCGCAGTGACGCCATCTACGGCACAATCGGCCTCTTCTTCGACGACCAGGAGCCGGAGCTCGCTCGCGCGATCAGCGACGCGTTCGAGTTGTACCTCCCATAGGACATCCTGCGCAGCGAGTCAGCACCCCAGGCGGACGGGCAGCGCAGCGTCGCGGCTCCGGTGTCAACCGCCGTGCGGTCAGCACCGGTCAGCCGGCTGTCTGCCCGCTGGGCCAGTGTGCCGGTCGAGTGAGCGCGGGCGGCAACCTCGTGTGGCTGTCACCGATCGCTGCGTCGATCTGCGACTGAGTGAGAAATATGGTCCGGGCGAGGTCGGCTCCGCGGATGTCGATGTCCCGGCAGTCCGCCCCGGTGAGGTCAGCCACGCTCAGGTCACAACCGCTGAGGTCCGCTGCAATGACATCGGCGCCCCTCAGGTTGGCGCCTCTGAGATCGACGTCTCGGAGATCGGCCCCGATCAGATCGGCGCCGCTGCGGTCGATCTTCGGTCCCTCGACATCGGCTCGTAGGAGTTCGCTCGTACGTTGCAGTAGGGCGTTGATCGGCTCTCGGTGTGCGGCCACATCAAGTCCCACAAGGTCGGCGGGACGGTTCTGCGCGAGCCGCTGCGTCTCGTCGAGTGCGAGGCGGAGCGCACCGTGCAGCGCGCGGGCCGAGCTCAGTGTCAGCGCTTCGGTCAGGTACCAGAGCAGCTCGTGCAGTTGGCGCATTATCGCAAAGGCATCGAACATCTGCCGTTCGGTCTGTGGGGCCTGCCGCCAGTCCTGTCCACCGAAGGTGACTTGGGCGACCTGCTGGCCGGCGCCGAAGCAGTCGTAGACGGTGCAACCCCGGAAGCCAACCTGTCGAAGCTGTGGGTGGATGCCGCAGCGCGAGTCCGATTCCAGGTTGGGACAGGCCTGCCCGGCGGCTTTGTCGATCGCGAAGTCCGCGGAGGCGGTGAAGGCCGGCGCCACACAGCACAGCCCGAAGCAGCGCTCGCAATCAGCGCGCAGGCTGAGCTGACTCCTGCTGAGGAGATCCCCGTCATGAAGGGACTCAGCGGGTCCGCGTTCCTCGGACAAGATCGGTGGGCTCCCTGGGGTCGCGAGCGATGCTGGGGACTACCCAGGCTAGCTGCGGTGCTGAGCCGAGATTGGCGGTGCTGCTCAGCTATGACGAGCGGCTACGGCAGCCGGCTTTCTGGCAGGGTTGGACGTCGAGTTCCGCCGTCAGTGTGCGACGGTTGACCGGGTGGACGCGTCACACCGCCTGCCAGGCGGCATCGTCGCCGTGCTTCGGGCCGCCGGTTGTGTCTTCGCGGAAGACGAGGCGCGGCTACTCGTCTCTGCGGCCCGGAATCCGGGCGAGCTCACCGCCTTGGTGGACCGCAGAATCACCGGCATGCCCCTGGAACACGTGCTGGGCTGGGCGGAGTTCTGCGGCCTTCGGGTGGCCGTGGACCCCGGAGTCTTCGTACCGCGCCGCCGTACGGAGTTCCTCGTACGCCGGGCCGCCGCCCTCGCCCGGCCGCAGGCTGTCGTCGTCGACCTGTGCTGCGGCTCTGGCGCTTTGGGCGCGGCCCTGGCCGCGGCGCTGGACCGCGTCGAGTTGTATGCCGTCGACATCGATCCGGCCGCGGTGCGGTGCGCCAGCCGCAACCTCGCCACCGTTGGTGGGCAGGTGTTCGAGGGTGATCTGTACGAGCCGCTGCCGGTGACGCTGCGCGGCCGGGTGGACATCCTGGTCGCGAACGTGCCCTACGTTCCCACCGAAGAGATCGAGTTGCTGCCCGCCGAGGCCCGCATCCACGAGGCACGGTTGGCACTCGACGGTGGGGCGGACGGTCTCGACGTCCTGCGGCGGATCGCCGCTGCGGCCCCACAGTGGCTGGCACCGGGCGGCCGCCTGCTGTTCGAGACGAGCGAGCACCAGGCGCCACAAGCAGTCGAAGCTCTCGCCGGGAACGGGCTGAGCGCGCGGGTGGCCCGTTCCGACGAGCACAACGCCACCGTCATCATCGGAACCAGCCGAACCTGAGGACGATCCGTGATGGTGCGCTTCGCGATGACATCGACCCCGACGAGCTGGCCACCTACTCCTTGCACGCCCTTACCGCAGGCAGCAGTCTGCCGTCCCAGGCCGCGGTCAGACGTCTCGTTGCCATCACCATGGCAGCGCTGCGACCGCAACGCTGACCCGAGGCCTTGCGACTCGTCGCGCGGTAGCCGACCCTGCCGGTGAAAGGATCTCGGCGTGCGCAGGATGGATGCTGTCGAGCGCCGAGCCAGACTCGCCCTTCGTCACAGCGTGGTCGCGGGACATCGAGCCGGCGATGTCGTGGAAGCGGCTCGCAGCATGATCTGCCTGCACGGAACCGATCCGGTCACCGTCTATCTGTCGGCCCGGGCGCGCGTCGACGGCATGACGGTCAGCGATCTGGAACGCGCCTTGTACGTCGACCGGTCCTTGGTCAAGCACCTGGCGATGCGTCGTACCCTCTTTGTCTTCCCGCGAGCGGCGCTGCCCTTGGCTCAGGCAGGCGCCAGCAACCGCGTTGCAGACTCCGAGCGGCGCAGGCTGATCCGGGACGTGGAGACGGCGGGGCTGCACCGCAACGGCGCTCTCTGGCTGTCGACAGCCTCCGAGCAGGTGCTGGAGTTGCTGTCCGACGGCCGCGAGTTCACCTCGTCCCAAGTGCGCGACGCGGTCCCGGCGCTCGAGGGATCCATCGCCTATGGCGAAGGGAGACCCTGGGGTGGGCGGGTGCCTGTTGGCCCGCGAGTGATGACGACGCTGTCCGCGGCAGGTCGCGTCCTACGAGCGTCGAACGACGGAGGATGGACCACGTCACGACCCCGTTGGGCGTCCACGAGGTCCTGGTTGGGGGAAGAGATCGAGCCTCGCTCGCACGCCGAGTGCCTGGCCGGACTGGTGCAGCGGTGGCTGCGCGTGTTCGGCCCGGGCACTGCGGCCGACATCAAGTGGTGGCTCGGGTCGACCGTCGCGGCCGTACACAGAGCGCTGTCCGACGTCCACGCGGTCGAGGTCGACCTCGACGGACAGACCGGATACCTACTCCCCGACGACCTGGAGGTGACCGGCCCCGTCGAACCGTGGGCCGCGCTGCTACCGCCGCTGGATCCCACCACGATGGGCTGGTTCGAACGCACCTGGTACCTCGGCCCGTACAAGGCGCAGTTGTTCGATACCACCGGCAATGCCGGATCCACGGTGTGGTGGGACGGGCGGATCGTTGGCGGCTGGCGTCAGTCCGACACCGGCGAGGTCGTCCTGCAACTGCTCGAGGACATTGGCTCCCACGCTCAGCAGGTGATCGAGGGCGAGGCGGCCCGCCTCACCGAGTGGCTCGGCGGCATCCGGGTGTTGCCGCGGTTTCCCTCCCCGCTGTGGAAGACGTAACGGGCACTGGGTGATCCCTCCCGCTGAGCCGCAGCGCCTCCGAGACCATCCCGGGTTCCGCCGGTTCTGGGTTGCCTCGACGATCTCGTCCTTCGGTACCTACATCACCACCCTGGCCATCGGGGTCCTCGTGGTGGTTGATCTCGGCGGCTCGGCCGCGGACGTCGGCTGGGTCAACGCAGCGCGTTGGGCCCCGTACCTAGTGGTCGGTCTGCTCGTCGGCGTGCTGGCCGACCGGCTACGGCGCAAGCCGCTGCTGGTGAGCACCGATCTGGCGCGCGCCGCCGTGCTCGGCGCCGTCCCGCTGCTGGCGATCACGCAGACCCTGTCGGTAGGTGTTCTGGTGCTCCTGATGGCTGCCTTCGGCCTGCTCTCGGTCTGCAACGACGCCGCCCATCAATCGTTCCTGCCCCGGTTGCTCCCGCGAACTGCCTTGCCACGAGCCAATGCGCGGCTGCAGCAGAGCGACACCGTTGCCCAAACCTCTGGCCCGTTGCTCGCCGGCGGACTGGTTACCTGGCTGGGAGCACCCGTTGCCGTACTGGCCGACGCCGTCTCCTACCTGGTGTCCGGTGTGCTGATTGCCGCGACCGCGATCGATGACCGGGCTCCGGAGCGCTCCAGCCGGGGCGTCACCTCGCTGCTGAGCGAGCTGCGCGAGGGACTGCGCTGGGTCTATCGACATCCGAGGCTGCGGCCCCTCGCGCTGGGCACGCATGCGTGGTTTCTGTTCAATGCAGTCCTGATCACCGTGTACGTCCCCTTCGCCTTGCGTGAGCTCGGCATGGGTGCCGGCGGGCTCGCGGTGACGCTGTCGTTGGCCGGCGTCGGCGGCTTCCTGGGCACCAGTTTGTGGGGATGGCTCGGCCGACGGCTGAGCCCCGCGAGGATCCTCGGGGGCGCCCGCCTGTTGGAGGCCGCGGGCTTCGCGGTTGTGGCCGTCACCCCCGGTCTGGATGACCTCGGGATTGCCGGCGTGGTCGCCGTCGCCGGAGTGGGGCAGTTCCTGTTCGGCTTCGGGATGGGCGCCGAGGGTCCGGCCGAGCTCTCCTACCGCCAGGCGGTCACTCCGGATCGGCTCCAGGGGCGGATGAACGCCACGATGCGTTCGCTCAACCGAGCGGCGATTGTGGTCGGTGCGCCGCTGGGCGGGCTGCTCGCCGATGCGGTGACGCCGCGGTTCGCTCTCTGGGTCGGCGTCCTCGGCGTCGCCACCAGCGCAGTCGGTTTGGCGGTCTCCGGCTTCCGGCACGCCGCTCACGACGACTGACCATCCGCGTGCCGTCGTCGGCTCCCCTCCCAGCGAGATGCGGTACGCCGCGAGCGACCAAGTGCACGATTCCCCGTCGCTGAAGGGTGCGTTTGGCGCACGTCGATGACTGCCGTACACGTCATCTGTGGTTTACGCGGGCCGGACTCCTGGCAGACGATCTCCGTTCTGCCGCTCGGCAAGTGAACCGGACCCAAA
>JACCQS010000159.1 GCA_013814015.1 Geodermatophilaceae bacterium
CTGGCGTACGGATTGTTCGCCTTCGCCCGGGCGCGCTATCAGGACTTGAAGAACTAGCGGCTGATCGACTTGGGTCCGCCGCCGAGCTTGGTCCTACCCCAGCCGTACGCGGCCGTCGCCAGGAAGAGGACCGCGCCCACGATCACCAGCCAGAAAAGGCCCTTGATCAGCGCGCCGAGCACGATAACGACCAGCCAGATACCGAGCAGCAGCAGGAGCAGTCCCCACATCCGAATCTCCTCCTCCTGGCACATCGGCGTGCCGGTTGTCGCCAACGATAGGCGATGCCCGGCACGCGTGAGGCGAGCCGAGGGTGGATCGAACCACGTCGCCCGGCGGGCAGCTGTGCTCAGTCCTCGCCCGCGGTCTCTGCCTCGGTTCCGAGAACGGTGAACTCGGCGTCGAGGTGGACGTCCACCTCACCCCCGTCGTTCAGGGTGACCTCGACTTCGTAGTAGCCCTCCTCGTCCCCCACCTCGGTGTCGGTGACCCGACCCTCACCGACATGATCCAGTGCTGCGGCGGAGGCCCGTTCGAGTTCGGTGCCGGTGATCGGGATCTCTGCCCCGTCCTCCCCACCGCCGGCCAAGACAGCCCCGGTGCCCGCCGCGAACGTGCCAGCAGCGACCGCCGCCCCGAGCAACCATTTCGTGCTGCGCTTCATCGTCCACTCCTCTTCCTGAGTCTCAGCGGGCCGTGCCGGTGACCGGTGGCCGGTGAGCTAGGCGTCGCTCGCCTGGATGGTGATCGTGCGCCGGGCAGGCTGACTCCCAGCTGAACGCAGCTGTTCGTGTCATTCCGACCAGCGCGGCAGGCGGACATCGAAACGCGCACCGCCGGTGGACGACTCGGTCAGGCTGACAGTCCCGCCGTGACCGGTCACCACCTCGGCGACGATGGCCAGGCCCAGTCCGGCCCCTCCGTCGTCGCGCGCGCGTGCATCGTCGAGCCTGGAGAACCGAGCGAAGATCACGTCCCGATCCTCGTGCGCCACGCCTTGGCCGTCGTCGTCGACCCGGAGCAACACGAGATTGCCGTCCTCGCGCAAGCTCACCTCGACGCGGGAAATCGCGTGTCGCACGGCGTTGTCCAAGAGGTTGTCGATGACGCGGCGAAGCAGGCCGGCATCGCCACGTACCCGGCCTGCGGACACTCTCGACGTGTCCATTGTCACGTCGGTCCTCCCGCGCAGGCGCTGAGCTGCACTGAAGACCAGGTCGTCGAGGTCCACCGGCTGGTGCATGGGTGCCGAGTGCTGCTCATCCGCACGCGCCAGCACGAGCAGATTCTCGACAAGTTGCTGCACTCGCAGGCTCTCGGCCAGGACCGTCTCGGCCAGCTCCCGCGTGGTCCCGCGATCCGGATGCGCGATGGCCACCTCCACGTGAGCACGAATACTCGCCATCGGTGATCGCAGCTCGTGCGAGGCGTCGGAGACGAACTGCTGCTGGCGTAGTCGTGCGCTCTCCAGCCGAGCCAGCATCCGGTTCATCGTCGCTGCCAGACGGGAGATCTCGTCGTCACCGCCGGGCTGGGGGACGCGTCGATGCAGTTCTCTGGCCGACACCTCATCGACCTCTCGACGGATCGCTTCGACTGGTGCCAGCGCACCCCCCACGACGCGCCAGGTCGTCAACCCGAGGAGCACCAACAAGATCGGGACGCCGGCGGCCAGCAGTGTCGTGAGCGCCCCTCTGGATTCGGCCACCTGGTCCAGGGCATGGGCAGCCACGACGGTGTACCGCCCCTGCGATGTGTCGGTCACGGTGGCCACCGCGAGGTAGCCGTCGTCGTCGAAGGCGACGGTGATCGGCGCCGATTTCCCCGGTGCCACATCGGCCAACAGGCCGGGGCCGATCTCCTCCGAGCTTGACACGACGACCTCGTTGTCGCCATCGAGAACCTGGATCAGACGGTCATCGTCTTCGGGCAGCCGCAGGGCCGCCACCCCGGATTCCGCGAGCGCAGCCGCGACCTGATCTGCCTGGGTCTGAGCGCTGGTACGCACGGTGTCGGAGAGCCGTGAGCTCAGCATGGAGACCAGCACAAATGATCCGGCGATGAGCGCGACGGCCACGACGGCCGTTGCCACCAAGGTGATCCGTACCCGGACGGTCCCGAAACGGGCCCGCCACCTCCGGGGCCGGGATGCGCTGGGGTCAGCCGCCATCGGCGGCCAGTCGGTATCCGGCGCCGCGCACCGTGGTGATGGACTCGCGGCCGAACGGACGGTCCAGCTTGTTGCGGAGATGGCGTACGTAGACCTCGACGATGTTGGGGTCGCCCTCGAAGTCGTAGTCCCACACATGGTCGAGGATCTCGCGCTTGGACACCACCTCGCCGCGACGGCGAAGCAGATACTCGAGCAGCGAGTGCTCCCTGGCCGTCAGGGCGATCTCCACTCCACCGCGCGAGACCTGCTTGCCAGCCGGGTCCAATTGCAGATCACCAGCCGACAGGACCGCCGGGCGTTCTTGGGCACCACGCCGGATCAGGGCTCGAAGACGAGCGAGCAACACCGCGTACGAGAACGGCTTGGTCAGAAAGTCGTCAGCCCCGGTGTCCAATGCCTCGACCTCGTCCCACTCACCGTCCTTGGCCATCAGCATGAGGATTGGTGTCCATACGCGGTCCTGACGCAGGGTCCGGCAGATCACATAGCCGTTCACTCCGGAAGCATGATGTCCAGAACGATTGCGTCGTACGGATTCTCCCGGGCCAGCCAGAGCCCATCGGTGCCGTCCACCGCCACATCCACCGCGAAGCCGTCTGCCTCCAGCCCGTTCCGGAGACCGGCGGCCAGCCGCTTCTCGTCCTCGACCACCAGCACCCGCATCGGTCTCTCCCTCGGTAGACGCGTCGCGAGAATCGTGCACGCCATCTGAATGCTGGCTGAAGAACAGTGGAATCCAGTGCCCAGATCAGCCGACGCCATCCTCCGCTTGGAGCCGGTCCACGTCCTCGGGATAGCCCAATGCTTCGGCCAGTGCAGCGCGTAGCGGCCAGCGGTCGTAGCGCCAGGCCAACGCCCGCCCCAGTGCAGCCGGACCGGCTTTGGCATCGACATGGTCGGTGTTCCCGTCCGGCCACCACGCCACGGTCTGATCGCCGGTCACCAACAACGGATCGTGGGTGGCGACGAGGCCGGAGACCGACCCGATTCCCAGCCGGCGCGCGGC
>JACCQS010000180.1 GCA_013814015.1 Geodermatophilaceae bacterium
CCACGATGAGGCTGGCGTTGGCAAGCGCGAGTGTGCCCGGATCTGTGAGGTCGTCCAACCGGGTCAGGTCGTTCAGATCGAGGCCGCCGGCAACGAATGCCAGCACGACCAGAAAGACCGCGACAACGTACGAGCCGACGAACGCGAGGATGCCCAGCATTGGACGCCACCAGCGGTAGTTCACGGTCCGCATCAAGCGCAGATATGGCTGCGGCTCGGCGTGCGGGACCTTCGAGAAGCTCGGCGGTCGGACTGGTCCCCACATCGGAGCCGGCGGGTACCACCCCGGGGCGTACGGCGGGAGCGAACCGTCCGGATACGCCGCGTACGGCGCTGGCCCGGGGGGTGGCCAGTACGCGGGTGGATGGCCGTACCCGAGCGGCGGTCCACCACCGCTCGAGGGCCCGTACCCATATGGCGGGACATGGCCTGAGCCGGCGGCGTAGCCCAAGGGTGGTTGGTTTTCGATGGGCGGTCCGTGCGGGATGTACCAGCCGAAGACCGGAGCCGGCCCAGGCGGCGGGCTCCCTGCGGCGGGCTCGGTCGGCGGGCTGGCGCCTGCTGCCTCCGGCAGGTCAGTCATCGGCTCGGGTCACCGGCCGGCAGCGGCATTCAGCCGGAGCAGAGACCGCTCGCGGCCGAGAAGTTCCAGCGATTCGTACAACGGCGGGGAGACCGTACGGCCGCAGACGGCCACCCGGATCGGGGCAAACGCCTTGCGCGGCTTGATGCCTAGCTCCTCGACCAACGCTGTCTTGAGCGCGACCTCGATCTCGGCCGCCGCCCAGTTCGGCAGCGTACCGAGGGCCTGCGCGGCGGCATGCAGGATCGACACCGCGGAATCGTCGAACACCTTCACGGCGCTGTCCGGCTCGACGGTGAAGTCCGGCTCTGCGGTGAACAAGAACCGCAGCAGGCCGGCAGCCTCGGACAGGACGTTCATCCGTTCCTGGACCAGGGGTGCAGCGCCACTGAGCAGTCGCAGCTGAGCCTCGGTGGCCGGATCGCTGAGCAACCCGGCGGAGACGAGATAGGGCCGCACCCGGCGCTGGAACTCCATGGGCTCGAGGGCCCGCAGGTGAACCGCATTGATCGCCTCGGCCTTGCGCAGGTCGAAACGTGCCGGATTGGGGCTGACCTTGGCGACGTCGAAGGCGGCGGCCATCTCGGCCATCGAAAAGATGTCGCGATCGTCGGCGATCGACCAACCAAGCAGCGCAAGGTAATTGAGGAGGCCTTCGGGAAGAAAGCCGCGCTCGCGATAGACATCCAACGAGGACTGCGGATCCCGCTTCGACATCTTCTTGCTGCCCTCCCCGGTAACGAGGGGCAGATGACCGAAGCGCGGGGGGCCGGTGCCCACACCGATAGCGGACAGCGCCTCGTACAGCGCCAGCTGGCGGGGCGTGGACGGCAGCAAGTCCTCACCGCGCAACACGTCGGTGATCTCCATCAGCGCATCGTCGACCGGGTTCACGAAGGGATAGAGGGGAATCCCGTTGGCGCGCACGATGACGAAGTCCGGCACCGCCCCCGCCGCGAACCGGATCTCTCCACGGACCAGGTCGTTCCAGACGATGTCGCGATCGGGCATCCGAAGTCGGATGACAGGTGCCCGACCTTCGTCGCGGAAGGCAGCCAGCGCCTCGGTGGACAACTCGCGGTCGAAGTTGTCGTAGCCCAATTTCGGATCCTGACCGGCCGCCCGATGTCGTGCCTCGATCTCGGTGCCGTTCGAGTACGACTCGTAGGCCGACCCCGATGCCAGCAGTCGAGCCGCGATATCGGCGTAGATGCCGTCCCGCTGGGACTGGCGGTAGGGCGCATGCGGTCCGCCGATCTCCGGCCCCTCGTCCCAGTCCAACCCGAGCCAGCGCAGGCTGTCGAGCAGATGCCGGTAGGAGCCTTCGGTGTCCCGGCTGGCGTCAGTGTCCTCGATCCGGAACACGAACGTCCCACCGTGATGCCGGGCGTGGGCCCAGTTGAACAGGGCCGTACGCACGAGTCCGACGTGCACCAGGCCGGTAGGCGAGGGGCAGAATCTGACCCGTAATCCGCTACCATTGGGACCCGTCATCCTGTCTCATCGGTCGGGGCCGGGGTCGAACCATGCGGTGCGACAACGGGATTCGGCAGCGTGCCAAGATTCTCGATGATGACGTCAACGCGTTGGCCGGCGAGGATCGGCCCCACCCCGGCCGGCGTTCCGGTGAGGATCACATCTCCCGGGAGCAGGGTCATGACCTCGGAGATGAACGCGATGAGCTTCGGAATCGAATGGATCAGCTGGCTGGTCCGACCACTCTGACGCACCTCACCGTCGACCTCACAACGCACCTCGGCATCGGTGGGATCGAAGTCCGTGTCGATCCACGGCCCGATCGGACAAAACGAGTCGAACCCCTTGGCGCGGGTGAACTGCACGTCCTTCTTCTGCAGGTCACGAGCGGTGACGTCGTTTCCGCAGGTGTAGCCGAAAACGCTGGCCATGGCGTTGGCCTCGGTCACCCGGCGAGCGCCAACCGCCCCTATGACGACCGCAAGCTCGGCCTCGTGGTGGACGTTGCTGGACAACGTGGTCAGCCGAATGGCATCGCCCGGCCCGATCACGGAGGTCGAGGGCTTGAGGAAGATCATCGGTTCGGCCGGAATCTCGTTGCCCATCTCCGCAGCATGGTCGGCATAGTTTCGGCCCACGCCGATCACCTTGCTGGGCAGGATGGGCGAAAGCAGCCGTACGTCGCCCGGATCGAATCGCGCCCCGGTGTAGACGATGGAGCCGAATGGGTGACCGTCGATCTGCGCGAGATTGCCGTCGGACTCGACGGTGCCGAATGACATTCCCTGGGCGTGGGCGAACCGGACGATACGCATCGCCGCCCAATCTACCCAGTCTCAGCCAGCGGCCGGTTTCGCCCGTTTCCAATGGACTCAGGGCGTCCCTGAGTCGAATGATTCGACTCAGGGAGGCCCTGAGTCAGTTGGAACGGCGGGGCCGGAGCGGTGCCGGAGACCGAAGGTGAGCGCGTCCACCAGGGCGTGCCAGGAAGCCTCGATCACGTTGCCGTGCACCCCCACAGTGGTCCAGCCGCCGGCGCCGTCGGTGGTCTCTATCAGCACCCTGGTCACGGCGTCGGTGCCGTGCTTGCCCTCGAGGATTCGCACCTTGTAGTCGGCCAATTCCAGGTGGGCCAGCTGCGGGTAGGGCTGGGTGAGCGCGGACCGCAGCGCCGAGTCCAGTGCATTGACCGGGCCGTTGCCCTCCCGGGTTGCGATGATCCGCTCACCTGCCACGAATAGCTTCACCGTCGCCTCGCTGATCACCGAGCCATTCCCAGGACCCGAGCCAAGACGGTGCTCGACGATGACCCGATAGGACTCCAATTCGAAGATCGGCCCGACATCCCCATATAATTTCGAGCCCATCTCGGCGCCCATTTCAGAGCGCAACAGCAATTCGAAGGACGCGTCGGCGGCTTCGAAGGACCAGCCTTCGGCCTCCAGCACCTTGACCCGATCCACCACCCTGCCGACCGCGTCGCCGTACCCCTCGAGATCGACCCCGAGCTCCTTGCCCTTGAGTTCGATGCTGGCTCTCCCGGCCATCTCGGTCACCAGGATGCGCATGTCGTTTCCGACGACCAGCGGGTCCAGATGGTTGTACAGCGCCGGGGACACCTTGATCGCGCTGGCGTGCAGCCCGGCCTTGTGCGCGAAGGCGGACGATCCGACATAGGGCTGGTGAGTGTTCGGCGCGATGTTGGCCAACTCGGCGATGGCATGCGAGACCCGGACGAGTTCGGTGAGGCACTCGGGCGGCACCACCGGACGATCCATCTTGGTCACCAACCCCGCGATGATCGCGAACGTGTCCGCATTGCCGGCCCGTTCGCCGTACCCGTTAGCGGTTCCCTGGACGTGAGTGACGCCGGCCTCCACCGCAGCGAGAGTGTTGGCCACTGCACACCACGTGTCGTCCTGACAGTGAATGCCCAGGCGGAAGCCGCCACGCTCTTTGACGTCGGTGACGATCCGACCAAGACCCATCGGCAGCGAACCACCGTTGGTGTCGCAGAGCACTCCGACGTCGGCGCCGCCGCGGAAGGCCGCCTCCAGCACGCGGAGGCCATAGTCCGGATCGATGGCGTACCCATCGAAGAAGTGCTCGCAGTCGAGAAAGACCCGCCGCCCCTCCCCCACAAGGTGTTCGACGGTGTCGAAGACCATCGCCAGGTTCTCCTCGAGGGTCGTCCGCAGCGCGCGCTCCACGTGTCGTACGTCGGACTTGGCCACCAGGCACACGACCGGCGTGTTCGCGGCCAGCAGTGCCTGCACCTGCTTGTCAGTCCGTACGTCCACGCCAGCTTTTCGCGTGGACCCGAAGGCGACGAGTTGGGCGTGGCGCAGGTCCAGTTCGTCGTGTGCGCGGTCGAAGAACTCAGTGTCCTTGGGCATCGCACCGGGCCAGCCGCCCTCGATGAATCCCACTCCGATGTCGTCGAGCAGCCGGGCCACGGCCAGCTTGTCGTTGACCGAGTATGTGATGCCCTCCCGCTGCGCGCCGTCGCGCAATGTCGTGTCGAAGACGTGAAAGGAATCATCGGGCAACGTCCGTGGTGGGGGCGGCGGAGATGGCGGACTCATGATTTTCAACCTCACGTGAGTGGCTCAGCTGTGCTGGTGGCCGGAATGCGCAAGCAACAAAAAAGACCCCCCGTCGGATACGGGAGGTCTGCGCGCAGGCCGGGACGGCGGGCGCGCTAACTGATAATGACCAGCAAGCTTGACATCACTGAGAAGTAAACCAGGTGCGGGAAACTCCCGTAAAGGCCTGGTTTTGCTACCCGACCGACCTAGTGGCCGGGTCGAGGCTGACCGATGCAGCGATCCGGTCGCCGATCTGCTGGGTGCCTGCAGGGTCGGCCGGATCACGAGTCGCCAGATCTTGTGCTACGGCGGCATCCACGCGCCTGGCCTCATCCGAGCGCCCCAGGTGATCGAGCAGCAGGGCAGCCGACAGGATGGCCGCCGTGGGGTCGGCCGTACCCGTACCCGCGATGTCGGGTGCCGAGCCGTGCACCGGTTCGAACATGCTCGGGCTCTGCCGCGTCATGTCCAGGTTGGCACTGGCAGCCAGACCGATGCCGCCGGTGATGGCGGCGCCGAGGTCGGT
>JACCQS010000222.1 GCA_013814015.1 Geodermatophilaceae bacterium
ACCCGCTGATGGCCCGCCATCTCCAGCCAGCCGCAGTGGCCGCCGTGGATGCGGCCGCAGTCCTGGCGAGCGAGCGCGTTGTGGACGTCGCCACCGGGACGGGTAACGCCGCCTTGGTGGCGGCCGAACGGGGTGGCCAGGTCATTTGTGTGGACTTCGAGCCGGCGCTGCTGCGGCTGGCCGCGCAGCGTGCCCAGGACGTGGGCCGCGACGTTCGATGGCTTCGCGGCGACCTGACAGCTCTGCCCGTGCCGGATGACTCGGCCGACGTCGTGCTCTCCGTGTTCGGGGTGATGTACGCGACCGATCAGCCGGCCGCCGCCAGAGAGCTCGCCCGAATCGCCGCCCCGGGCGCACGGGTCGTGCTCGCGTCGTGGGTGCCGGGCAGCGTGCTGCCCGCAATGGGCCAGGTACTCAGCGCCTACCTGCCGCCGCCACCTGCCAGCAGCGGTCCGCCGAGCCGCTGGGGCGACCCTGCCGCGCTCAAGACGCTGCTCGAAGACACTGATCTCCGGCTGACGGCGGCCTCCGTCCAACGACTCGCCTTGGACTTCCCCGACGCTCCGGCAACGGCGGACTTCCTCATCCGCACGGCGGGCCATGTCGTGAGCGAGCAGCAGCGCCTGACCGACAACGGCCGATGGGAGGACCTGCGCCACGATCTCGTCAGCTTCGTTCAGCAACGCGCCGACCCGAACTCAAACACGCTCCGCCTGACGCTGGAGTATCTGCTGGCCACGGCAAGCAAACAGCCGTCCGCAGACACGAGAGCGGTGCCGTAGATCGATCCCGCTGCGGGTGGGTGTTGTCTGAAATCGCTGCCGCGGGCATGTCTGGTCAGGCGTCGCCCTGGTAGTTGGAGGAATTGGTGATCAGCCGGTGACAGATGACCGGTGACAGCGCTCCCGTGGGTGCAATAACCCTGACTTTGACCGGCTGACCTCACGAAGGAGGGTCGGGGCCCGTTTACAAGTCAGAACCCGCCAGAGCGCCCCCGGGCACCATGTCGGACAGAGACTTACCGACCCGCAGCTGACGTGAAGCAACACCGACTCGAACGGAGCAGAATTTCCCCATGCGTGATGACATCGAGTTCGCGGCGGCAGATGGCACGGTGCTGCGCGGCTGGTACTACCGGCCCGAGCAGACCAGCGGAACCTGGCCGGTGGTGGTAATGAGCCACGGCTTCGGCGCAGTCAAACAGATGTACCTGGACGTATTCGCCGAGGGACTGCTGAGCGCCGGGCTGGGCTGTCTGGTCTATGACCATCGCAGCTTCGGCGACAGCGACGGGCACCCTCGCCAGGAGATCGACCCATTCCTACAGATCGCCGACACCCGGGACGCGATCACCTACGCCAGCCAGCTCGACGGTGCCGACCCCGAACGGATCGGCCTATGGGGCAGCAGCTACAGCGGCGGGCACGCCCTCGTGCTGGCCGCCACCGACCGACGGATACGCGCCGTCGTCGCGCAAGTCCCCACCATCAGCGGCGCCCGCAACACCCTGCGCCGCTTCCCCGGCGACGGGCTAGCCGAGATCAGGACACGCTTCGCCGTCGACCGGATTGGCCGCCTGCGCGGGGAGCCGACGACAATGGTGCCCATAGTGCCCGGACTGGCCCCAGATGATCTCACCAGCGCCGGGGAGCAGGACCCCACTCGTCGGCGAGTCGGCAACGACATGGGCGCCTGGATCGCCCACACTCCCGCTGAGCGGCTCGACCGCTGGCACAACGAAATGACGCTGCGTTCCCAGGAGCTGTATGCCAGCTACGAGCCCGGCGTGCACATCACTGCCGTCAGTCCGACACCGCTGCTGGTGATCAGCATGACCGAGGACACCATGACCCCCACCGACGAGATCCTCGCCGCCTACCAGCAAGGGCACGAGCCCAAGCGCCTAATCCTGCTGCGCGGCGGTCACTTCGACGTGTACGGCGTCCACCGCGACACCGCCATCACCGCAGCCCGCGACTGGTTCACCCAACACCTCACGGCACCCGGCTGAGCGTGGACAGCAGCAAAGCGCCGACGTCGGACGGAGGAGGAAGAGACGCCCGACGTGGGGGTTACTGAAGCCCCCGTTTTGCGGGACAAGGGGCGCAGTCAGGGACGTTGCTGAATCGGTGACATCAGCCCGACGCCCGACCGCAAGCCGATCGGCTAACGCCAATGCACGTCCCGACCGCCGCCGGGCCATCCGGCCACGGTTCGGCATGCGCCGAAGCGTCGTGCGCCTACGATCAACGAAGGAAGCGGGCCGTCTCCGGGAGGGATCCAGAATGACTGCCGAGGCACCTGCTACAGATGACCGTCGCCCTGCCCAAGTCGTCGAAGATGCGGTAACGCACGCTCTTCGTCTAGCGGAGACGTGGACCGCATGGGACGGACAGCCACTGGCGATCGAGGACCGCGTCTACACACCGCACAAGGCGATCCGCCGCCTCGCCGACCACCTGCTTGACCACCTCGCCGAACTCGAGGCCCGCCTGGCCGGCCATCCGACCCTGCCCGACCACTGGCACGCCTCCGCGACCACCACGCCCGCCGACCTGGCCCCCTTCACCACCGAGGACCTCGACGAGGCCCGCAGCCGACTCACCCGCCTGGCGCAAATCTGGTCGCTGCAACTCAGCGCCCTCGACGATGAACGACTCGACCGACAAGAAGGCGACGCCCGGACCCTGCGCCAGATCGCCTTCCACCTCGGCAGCACCTTCTACGCCGACTCCGTCGGCGATCTCACTTCACCCCCCAATCAACCTGTGCGATAGGGGATCCTTCGCTCTACGGACGCTCGGCCAGTTCGCCGTAGCGTTCCTGAGCGGCCTGGCGGCTGGTGCCGAGCATGGCTGCGATCTGGGTCCACGTGTGTCCGTGCTCCCGAGCCTCGGCCACGGCATCGGCCAACTCCACCTGGCTGTTGGCAACAGCGCGTACGGCATCGCCGATGCGGCGCAAACGAGCGGCATCGGCGTCCGGTGAAGCAATAGCGGCCGGATCGAGCGAGTCGAGCCACCGCTCGGCGGCGTCGGCGGCTTGCTGAAGCTGTTCGCGGGTACGCGGCATGTCCTTCACCTCTACAAGTGCTCGTAAAACTTGGGTCGGAGTGCCATGGCGTGGATCGCCACCGGCTGGCCGTCGTCGTCGAGCGTGACGACTTCCAGGAGCCGACCGGTTCGGTCGGCACCGATGTAGAGATCACGGTCACCCTGGCCCACTACGCGGATGGCGTTTCGGACTGCGTGCTCGATGTCTTCGTCGGCAACACCGTGCTTACGCGCGTTGTCCGCGATCTGCACCTATGCAGGTTACCTTGCCTCGCCCATGTTGTGCAAGTTACCCTGACACGCAGGGCAATCTGGTCGCCTCAGAACGATCCGCGTGCGGGACGCCGTTTGCCAAGCCACGCGACTCGCGGCGCGGTCGGGCGTCCCGCCCCGATAGCGGCATGAGCGTGCCCGCGAAGCGGCACGCTTCGCGGCAGAGCCGGTAGGGCCGTTTCGCGGCAGAGCCGGCAGGGCCGCTTCGCGGCAGAGCGGATGTTCGGGCTAGCGGACGACGACATTTTTAGGGGATGGCCGGCTCAGTGCGGCTGAACGGCACTCGTAGCT
>JACCQS010000230.1 GCA_013814015.1 Geodermatophilaceae bacterium
CCGGCTGCTCCTGCCGCACGTCGGCTTCAACCGTCACGTCGGGCTGTTCTCGGGCTCGAAGATCAGCCCCTCCGGCGAGGTCCTGACCGAGGACCAGTGGGCCAGCCGTGCGCCGGGCTGGCTGCCCACTCCGGAGGACAAGACCCACGTGCAGTCGCTGATGCAACCGGTCTACGAGCGCGGCAAGATCGCCAACTGGATCGCCCCGCCAAACCAGGGGATCAACGGACAGCCCTTCGAGTACGAGTACGTCCACCTCGCCTGAACCCGATGCTGGCCGTCCGCGGTGCCAACGTCGCCGTAAGGTGGTGGCTCGGTACGGCGCCCGCCGCGGCACCTAATGGAGGTGGGTCATGACATCGGCCCAGGAACCTGTCGTTGTCGATGTCTTGATCGTCGGTGCCGGACCGGTCGGCCTCTACGGCGCGTACTACGCAGGCTTCCGCGGCTTGAAGGTGGCCCTGATCGACTCGCTGCCCGAGGCCGGTGGCCAGGTCACCGCGATGTACCCGGAGAAGCAGATCTTCGATGTCGGTGGCTTTCCGACGATCAAGGGGCGAGAACTGGTCGCCAATCTGGTCGCTCAGGCCGCTCCGTTCGAGCCCATCTATCTGTTGGGGGAGCAGGCCGACAAGCTGGATCGGATGCCGGCCGGCGACGACGGACCGGACATCCTGGTCGTGACCACCAGTTCGGGAACGCCGGTGTACGCCAAGGCGGTGATCGTCTCCAGCGGGATCGGGACCTTCACCCCGCGGCCGCTGCCCAACGGTTCGTCGTACGAGAACAGGGGCCTGTCCTACTTCGTGCCCGACCTCGCGCCGTACGCCGGGCAGGACGTGGTGATCGTCGGCGGCGGCGACTCGGCCTTCGACTGGGCTCTTGCCTTGGAGCCGCTGGCCCGCTCGGTCCACCTCGTCCATCGGCGGGACAAGTTCCGGGCCCATGAGCACAGCGTGTCCCTGGTGCGCGACAGCACCGTTCAGATCCTGGTGAACGCGCAGGTACGCGAGATCCTTGGCACGAACATGGTCGAGGGCGTCGACATTGCGATCAGCGGACAGCCCGAGCCGCTGGTGCTGTCCTGCCAACGGATCATTGCCGCGCTCGGCTTCACCGCCAACCTGGGGCCGCTGCTGGAGTGGGGCCTCGACATCCAGCACCACCGACACATCCCGGTCGACTCGGCGATGCGTACCGCACAGCCGGGCATCTACGCCGCCGGTGACATCACCGAGTACGACGGCAAAGTGCGGCTGATCTCGGTGGGATTCGGGGAGATCGCGACGGCGGTCTGCAACGCCGCCCACCATATGAACCCGGCCATGTCGGTCTTTCCCGGTCACTCCAGCGACATACCGCCGCCACCGCCGCCGGCCCCCCGGGAGTCTGCGCTGTCCGAGCAGTCCGTACCCGCGGCCTGAATTCGCACTTCGAGCCCACCACCCTCTCGAGCGGAAGGACCCCGATGCCGTACGTCATCGCCGAGCCGTGCATCGACGTGATGGACAAGTCGTGCATGGAGGAGTGTCCGGTCGACTGCATCTACGAGGGGGCGCGCAAGCTCTACATCCACCCGCGCGAGTGCATCGACTGCGGGGCCTGCGAGCCGGTCTGCCCGGTCGAGGCGATCTCCGTGGACCGCCGGGTCGCCCCCGAGCAGGAGGCCTTCATCGCCGACAACGAGCGGTTCTTCGCCGAGCCGCTGC
The DNA here is from genome assembly GCA_013814015.1 of Geodermatophilaceae bacterium. Taxonomy (GTDB): domain Bacteria; phylum Actinomycetota; class Actinomycetes; order Mycobacteriales; family Geodermatophilaceae; genus JACCQS01. Next base: position 1,710 of record JACCQS010000230.1, read on the forward strand.
CCGGTCGTGATGAGCCCCTCGGTACCCCGGGCGGGGCGTCGCTGCTCGGGCCGGTGGGCGTGGACACCGAGATGGTCACCGAGCACCCGTCCCAGGACGGGTGATCTCGCTGTATTCGATTCCGTCCTACGGCGATGTGCCGGTGATCGACGCCCACGTGCACCTGGCCCGGCGCTCCAGCCTGAAGATGCCGTTTGACCTGTGGGTGCAGAACAGCGATCCCGCCGCGGACTGGGCGCAGTTGCTGGACGACGACGGGGTCGTGCGGCCGTCCGCGGTCAGCGCCTTGTTCGCCTCGCAGGGGGTCGATGTCGCGTTCCTGTTCGCTGAGTACAGCCCGAAAGTCACCGGCATGCAGGCGATCGAGGACATGCTGCCGATGATCGAGCACGATCCGCAGCGGTTCCGGCTGGTGGCCAACCTCAATCCGCATCTGCACTACCCGGTCGCGGCCGAACTGGAACGGCAGTTCGACCTCGGTGCGATCGCGCTGAAGGTCCACCCGGTGCACGCGGGTTGTGCGGTGGACGACAAGGCGCTCTATCCGGCGTATACCGTGTGCGAGGCCCGAGGAATCCCGCTCATTGTCCACTGTGGAACGTCGAACTTCCCTGGCGCAGAGAACAAGTACGGTGACCCGGTCTACCTCGACGACGTCTTGCGCGACTTTCCGGATCTGACACTGGTGCTGGCTCACGGTGGCCGGGGCTGGTGGTACGACGCGGCTGCCTTCCTTGCCCTCTCCTACCCCAATGTCTGGATCGAGTTGGCGGGGCTGCCGCCGCGCCGGTTACCCGATTACTACGCGAAATTCGACCTTGCCCGGCTTGCCCGCAAGTGGATCTTCGCCACGGACTGGCCGTCGATGCCCGGCATAGCCAAGAACATCGACGCCGTGGCCGCGCTCGGGTTGCCCGACGAGGTGCTGGCCGGTGTACTCAGCGGCAATGCGCAGCGCGTCTACAACCTGGGTGAGATCTCCGCATCCACGAACTGAGGAGAAGACGATGACCACGACGAGCGACGGCGCGGCAGGCAACGACGTACCCGCAGGCAACGACCTGCCCGTGGTTACCGACGCGACGACGGGCGCGCATCCACCGGCTCAGCAGGATGAACCGTCGAGGGAGCACGGCGTACCGGCGTCCGAACTGTCCGACGAGGACCTCGAGCGCCAGGGAACCCATGCGCATGAGACCCGCAACTGGGTGTTCCTGCACGGCACCGCGGAGCAGTTCAAGACGCACACGCAGCGGATGCTCGAACTCGAACAGGAGTACCTGCGTCGGCATCCGAAACGTACCTGGCAGGGCACCGAGGGCGGGGCGGTGCCGGGCGACGAGCGCGATTACCTGGCCCGGATCGCTGCGACGCCTGACGGTCAGCTGCACAAGCTGGAGGCGCACCATGCTGCACGCGAACTGGGCCTGCGGCCCGAGCGGGTGGCCGCACTGCATCGGCAGAACCCGCCGCTGTTGAGTACGCATGGCGACTATCGCGTGCTGACCGACGCCGGCCGTGTCTGGCTCGCCAACCCACGGTGATCATCGCAAAGTGACGGGTTTCAGCGCCCATCCCATGTTGATCATCGGATTGTCGCGGGTTTAGTCGCTCGCCGACGTCCGAAACCCCGGGCATATTCCGATGATCAACACCGCTGGTGCGTTCTCCACAGGGGTGGTTGGCTCGTCCACAATGCGGCCAGTGCGCCACCTCGCGGTGACCGCGCGATGCATCGTCGCGGCATGGGAGCACGTACGTGGCAGCTAGCCCTGACCGGGACACCGCTGATGGCGTCGCAAGCGGCACCTCGCCGGGGCGGTCGACCGGGTCGTGGCGAGCCGTCGCGGGCGCGGATCGCGCAGGGTGTCTATCTCGTCGGCGACGCTCCGCTCACGCTGAGCCGGCAATGTCGGGCGTTGCTGCCAGCCTTGCCGGCAGACAGCGCCTTCAGCCATTGGACCGCCACCTCACTGCTGGGACTTCCGTCTCGCAACACCGCCAAGCTGCACGTGACACTGACGCCGCGCAGCGTGCTTCCGCAGCGGGCCGAACTCGTCGTGCACGGCCGAGAGTTGGTGCCCGGTGACCTCGTGGCGATCGACGGCCTGCCGGTCACATCCGGTCCGCGGCTGTTCCTCGATCTGGCGCCGATGCTGACCGAACGGGAACTGGTGGTGCTCGGCGACGCGCTGCTCCGGAGCAGGCTCGCGGACCCGGCAACGCTCGCCCGGCGGGTGCAGGCAGCCTCGCGGCGCCGCGGAGTCGTACGTGCGCGCGACGCACTCAAACTTCTGGACGGGCGAGCGCAGTCCGTACCCGAGTCATTGGTCCGCCACGTCATCCTGAGCGGCGGATTACCGGCCCCGGTCCCGCAGCTGCCGATTCTCGATCAATGCGGACGGGTAGTGGCCCATGCGGACCTCGGCTACGAAGAATGGAAGATCCTAATCGAATACGAGGGGCGGCAGCACAGTGGTGGCGATCAGTTCGGCCGCGACATCGAGCGATATTCACGCATGGCGGCCGATGGCTGGCTGGTGCTGCGATTCTCGGCCGCGCATCTGGCCCGCCCGTACCAGATCCAGGACCGGGTACGACACGCCCTGACGAGCCGCGGCTGGACCCCGCCGCCGCCGCGGATCTAGACCCGCAAGCAAAGTTGTTCAGCGGAATTAGGCGGGTTGTTTGCCCGAATACGCCCAAACCCCCGATATTCCGATGATCAACTTGGGTCTGAGGCCGGGGCGGACCGGTCACACTTCGAGCAGGACGGCGGTTCCCTGGCCGACACCGATACAGGCCGCGGCCACGGCCAGCCCGCCACCTCGTCGGCGCAGCTCACGGCAGGCTTCCACGATCACCCGAGGGGCAGAAGCGCCCAATGGATGCCCGATCGCGATCGCACCGCCGTGCACATTGACCTTCTCCGAGTCGATCTGTGGGAGGTCGTGCAGCACGGAGAGCACCATCGCGGCGAAGGCCTCGTTGATCTCCCACACGGCGATGTCGTCGACCGACTTGCCAGTACGAGCGAGCAGCTTCTCGATCGCCCAGACCGGCGCGATCGAGAACTCCTGCGGATCCCGACCGACGGTGCAGGACGCGACGATCCGACCGATCGGTTCCAACCCCAACTCTTCCCCAACGGCGGCCGGACCGACCAGCGTGGCGATCGCTCCGTCGTTGATCGGTGAGGAGTTGCCGGCCGTGGACAGGCCGTCGGTGGAGAAGGCCGGCTTTAGCTTGGCCAGGGACTCCATCGAGGCGTCCGGCCGGATGTTCTCATCGCGCGACACGCCGTCGACCGGCATCACGTAGTCGTCGTGCAGCCCCTTCTCCCACGCCTCGTGCGCGAGGGCATGGCTGCGCACGGCGTAGGCGTCCATCGCATCGCGCCCGATGCGGTACCCCTGCGCCACGGCCTCGGCGCACCGGCCCAGCGGCGTCGTCCACTCGGCGGGCATCTTCGGGTTGACCATCCGCCAGCCAACAGTGGTCTGGTGCAACTCCATGCTGCGCGGCAGGCCTTCGGTGGGGCGCGGGATGACGTACGGCGCGCGGCTCATGCCCTCCATGCCACCGGCCAGCACAAGGCGTTGTTCACCGACGGCGACCGCGCGAGCGGCCTGGATGATCGCTTCGCCGCCGGATCCGCAGAGCCGGTTGACGGTGACACCGGGCACGGTCGTGGGCAGGCCAGCGAGCAGGCCGGCCATCCGGGCCACGTTGCGGTTCTCCTCGCCGGCGCCGTTGGTGTTGCCGAAGTAGACATCGTCGATCTGCGCCGGATCGAGGCTCGGAACGCGGGCCAACAGTTCCCGGATCGGCAGGGCGGCCAGGTCGTCGGTCCGGATCCCGGACAGCCCGCCGCGGTAACGGCCGAAGGGGGTACGGACTGCGGCGTACAGGTAGGCGTCCATGCCGTCCAGATTAGAGCTGCTGCGGACTGAGTGAAGGACGCCCTGTGTCGAACCTTTTGGTGCAAGGCGTCCTTCAGTCGGATGTGGGCCCGCCCTAGAGCTCCCCGACGCTGGTCACTCCGCCGTCGATGACCAGCGTCTGCCCGGTGATCCAGCTCGCCTCGTCGGAGAGCAGAAAGGCTGCGGCCGACGCGATGTCCTC